>NZ_JAOCDJ010000049.1:0-12975 GCF_029840885.1 Empedobacter sp. GD03861 | reverse complement strand
GCAACCGATATTCAAGTAATTGTCATGTTGAACCTGTCGAAACATCTAACATTACATAAGTTTATATACTTTAAGCGAAAATCGTTATTATTAGCTTTTCACTTTACTTTGTACATAATACTTTTTACATTGTACAATTTCGCAACTTCTATATATGTGGCCCAAGCATATTTTTAGGATCAAGGATTTCGTCCAAACGTTCTTTCGACAATAAACCGTGATCTAAGACCAATTGATATACACCTCCTCCTGTTTCTAAAGCTTCTTTCGCAATTTTTGTACTTGCTTTGTAACCAATGTAAGGATTTAAAGCTGTAACAATTCCAATACTATTTTGTACTTCATTTTTCAAATGTTCTGCGTTTGCTGTAATTCCATCCACACATTCAACACGTAGCGTATTCATCGCATTTGTTAAATATTGAATCGATTCCATAATCGAAAAACCAATTATTGGCTCCATTACATTTAATTGTAATTGACCAGCTTCGGCAGCCATTGTTATTGATAAATCATTTCCAATCACTTTAAAACAAACTTGATTCACTACTTCTGGAATTACTGGATTTACTTTCCCTGGCATAATCGAAGATCCTGGTTGTTTTGGAGGTAAATTAATCTCGAACAAACCTGTTCTCGGACCAGATGTTAACAAACGTAAATCATTACAAATTTTCGACAACTTCACACAAAGACGTTTCAAAGCTGATGAATAATCCACAAACGAGCTTGTATCCGAAGTTGCTTCAACTAAATTATCAGCCAACGAAACATCTTCATTCATGATTTCAGCTATTTTAGTTGTACACAATTGTGCATAACCTGGAACAGCATTCAATCCAGTTCCAATTGCAGTTGCACCCATATTAATTACTAATAATTCGGCAGCAATTCGGTTTAAATTATCAACTTCTTTATGTAATGTATTCGAAAAACCTTCAAACTCTTGCCCAAGCGTCATTGGAACTGCATCTTGCAATTGCGTACGTCCCATTTTTATAACATTACCAAATTGTTTCCCTTTTTTATCAAGTGCCTCATACAACGAAGTTAATGCCTCAACCAAAGGTTTATTCATATTAAATAATGCTAATTTCAAAGCAGATGGATAGGCATCATTCGTAGATTGCGAAAGGTTCACATGATCATTTGGCGAACAAAATTGATACTCTCCTTTTTGTTTTCCTAAATACTCCAAAGCAATATTTGCAATTACTTCATTTGCATTCATATTTGTAGAAGTTCCCGCACCACCTTGTATCATATCGATTGGAAATTGCTCTGTATATTTACCAGCAATTAACTCATTCGAAGCAAAAGAAATCGCATCAAATAATTCTTTCGATAAAATTCCTAATTCATGATTGGCTTGCGCAGCACCTAATTTCACAACACCAAGCGCTTTTACAAATTCGGGATAATGTGACAAATAGTTATTGGAAATTTTGAAATTATTAATGGCACGTTGCGTTTGCACACCATAATAAGCCGTTTCAGGAATTTGTAATTCTCCTAATAAATCAGACTCCGTTCTCATTTTATTTATTGTTTGTTATTGACAATTAAAGGTAAGGAATAATCTAGTATCTTTTTGAAAAGCATTTTGTCTAAAAATTCAAAAAATCTATATCTTTAAAACATTAACACAAAAGAGATGAAAGCAGCTCGTTATTATTCATTAGACGTTTTTCGTGGCGCAACTGTTGCGTTGATGATTTTGGTAAATAATCCAGGAACTTGGTCGGCTATGTTCGATCCTTTGGAGCATGCAGAATGGCACGGATGTACGCCAACAGATTTGGTTTTTCCTTTCTTTTTGTTTGCTGTAGGAAATGCAATGGCTTTTGTGATTCCAAAATTGCAACAACAACCTCAACAAATTTTCTGGCAAAAAGTAATAAAACGAACAATTCTAATTTTCGGAATTGGATTATTCATCAATTGGTGGCCATTTTTCAAGTGGGATAATAATGAACTTATTTTCAAAGCATGGAAAGATTCAGAAGAAAGCGGAATCCGAATAATGGGCGTTTTACAACGAATTGCAATTGCTTATTTTTTCGCTTCGGTGATTGCTTTTTATTTTAAACAAAAACAAGTTTTATTGATAAGTTGTGCGATTCTTCTACTTTATTGGGTTTTAACTTTCGGACTTGGAACTTCTGACCCTTATTCATTAGAAGGTTTCATCGGAACTAAAATCGATAATCAATTGCTAGGTTTAGCACATATTTACAAAGGAGAAGGTGTTCCGTTTGATCCCGAAGGAATTTTCAGTACAATTTCTACTATTCCACAGGTTTTATTTGGGTATTTGGTTGGTGATTATATTCAGAAACAAGGAAATATCAATTGGTTGAATCGTCCTTTACCAAAAACTGACAATCCGCAATATAAAATGTTAGCTGGTTTATTTGTTTTAGGAACAATTGCATTGACAATTGGTTATGTTTGGCAATGGGATTTCCCGTACAATAAAAAGATTTGGAGCAGCTCTTATGTTTTCAACACAACTGGTTTAGCAATTTTGACAATTGGCGCTATGATTTGGTTCATCGAAATTTTAGGCATCAAAAATGGTTTCATGAAATTCTTTGATGTTTTTGGAAAAAATCCTTTGTTCATCTTTGTTTTGAGCGGATTATTACCTCGATTATTAGGTTTAATCAAAATTGAAGCTGGTTTAAACGACAAAAGAGAAATCAAATTCATTTCACCATTGGATTGGTTCTACGAAAATGTTTGCGCTAAAATTCCTGGAATTCCAGAAATTGGTTCATTTGTTTATTCGCTAATTTTCTTAGCTTTCTTTTGGTGGTTAGCTTATTTATTAGATAAAAAGAAGATTTATATTAAAGTTTAAAAGTCTTGAGTAGTAAATTATAAGTTTTTAGAAGAGATGTCTCGATTCCTCGACATGACATTAATTATCAGCCTAGATTGGATTTTCTTGTCATGTTGAGCGAGTCAAACGATGTAGAAACATCTAATATTTAGAAAACAATCTTACTTATAAAAATTATTTCTAAACCTTCTTATAAACAGCATAAAACTGATAAAAGTGCTGAATATTTTCAACATCAAAAATAATTTGTTTCCATTGATTTAATTCCAAAATCAATTGATTTTCGTGTTGAGTAAACTTCCCAACAAAAATTTCATCATCATTCAAATACAAACCAAACTTATCATTTACCAAATGTAAATTTTCCACTTCCAAATGTTCAAAAAATAAAATAGATGATTCTTCTTCTGTAAAATCGATAGGTGAAGCGATATTCGAAGAATATTCTAACGCAATAAATTGATGCGAATTATAGATTGGAAAATAGATCGACGGATAGTTTTCTATATTAGAAAATAATTCTTTTTTTAACTGAATTATTTCTCGTGATAAAAAAGGAATCGCGCTCAAATTTTTAACATTTCGAAATGTATCAGCTTCCTCAAAATAATTATCAAAGTGTAATATTTCGTTAACTGTTAAGTTTTTTTCGATTAAATGACTAATCGGAATGCTAAAATATTTAGCAATTAGAGAAATCGTTTCAATTCGTGGCTCTGCACGTTTTTCTTCGTAAGATGAAATATTCCCTCTACTAACATCGAATAAATCAGCAAAAGCTTGCTGAGTTAAGTTCTTAACTTGTCTTAATTTCTTTATATTTTCACCAATTTTTGTCATTATTTAAAATTTTAACATTTTTATTTGCTAATTATTTTAGCAAATTGTTTAATTTTATGGAAACAAATTACAAAAAACACTAATAACAACAAAATGAATTATTTTTCGAAGATTGAAAATTTTATTCAAAACATCAATTACACCATCACTTACAAAGACGAAAAAGAGGGTGTTTTTATGATTGAAAATTTATTGGATGGTGTTCAAAATCTGATTGTAGGGATTGCACCACCTGTTATCATTTTCGAGTTGTATTTATTTACAATTACAAATGATAATCTGGAAATGCTAAAAGCGTTGTTGATGAAAAATCGCGATATCATTCATGGTGCTTTTGCAATAACAGAAGACGGAAACAAAGTCATTTATCGTTACACACTTCAAGTTGCGAATCTTGATCAAAACGAATTTGAAGCAACGTTAAACTCTTTGAGCTTATTGATGAGCGAATATTCTGCTCAATTAATCGAATTTTCTAAACAATAAAACAATATCACTATGAATATTTTCAAACGTATTTTTAGAATTGGACAAGCGGAAATACATTCGGTTGTCGAAAAAATGGAAGACCCAATCAAAATGACAGAACAAGGAATTCGCGAAATGCGCGACGATCTTAATCAATCATTAGAGGCTTACGCAAAGGTAAAAGCAATGGCAATTCGTTCGCAAAATAGCGTCGACAAAAAGAAAGAAGAAGCTGCAGATTATGAACGAAAAGCAATTCTTTTGTTAGAAAAAGCTGAGCGAAATGAAATTACAATTGAACAAGCCGAAAATTTAGCGAAAGAAGCTTTGAGCTTAAAAAATCAATTGTTAGAAGAAATTACTGAATTAGAAAATCAAGTGATTATTCATGAAAAATCTGCAAATGAAGTGCACAAAAACGTTGAGGTTCTTAAATTCAACATTAATAAATGGGAAAATGAATTGACAACATTAAAAGCGCGTGTAAAAGTTGCTGATGCCACAAAACAAGTGAACAAACAAATGGCTAAAATTGATGCGAATAGCACAATTAGCATGTTAGAACGTATGAAAGCCAAAGTAGAAGAAGACGAAGCACTTGCACAAGCTTACGGAAGTTTAGCGGACAATTCGAAAACCGCTGATGACGAAATTAACGAAACCTTGAAAGGTGATTTGATTCAAAATGAATTAGAAGCTTTAAAGCTAAAAATTCAGTCGAAAAATCAAGAATAAATCACTTTTTATAGTGAATTATTTCTATAAAATTTTTAGTAAATTAATCTCTTTTAAAAAATCAAAACTATGGCATCTAAATATGAATACAAAACAATAGAAATAATGCCTAACGCTGGCTTATTTTCTATCAAAATAGATAAAACATTTTTGGATGATTTACTAAATAAATATGGAAATGAAGGCTGGGAATTAATCACTTCCACTCCGCTTTCCATCAACAGCACAACGAAAATTATTTATTATACATTCAGAAGAGCTATTTAACATTAAAAATTAACACTAAATGACCGAAATTTTAGACCTTCTTTTTAATCCATTGGCCAACGGAATTATGACCATTTTGATGGGATTTTCTCTTGTCTATTGGGTATTTCAACTGTTAGCTGGTGACGGAATTGATCTTGGAACAGATTCTGATTTTCATATCGGAGACATCAATGATGTTGATGCCCACCACGAAATTGACGCTGATCACGATGCTGATGCAGACGTGCATCACGAACCAGGTTTTTGGGCAAAATGTTTAGAATTCATCAATGTTGGTAAAGTTCCGTTAATGGTGATTATTACTTTGTTCAAATTTATCAGTTGGGTGATTACCATTATTTCTTCGATTGTTTTTGGATTAAGCAAATTAGGATTGTATTCAGTTTTAATCTTAATTCCGGTTTTCATCATCGCTTATTTTATGATGCATTGGATCACTAAACCATTAGTTAAAATGTATTCAGAATTAGGTTATCATGGAGAAGAAGAAACTGATTTTATCGGAAGAGTCGGAAAATCAAAATCTAAAATCACAGGAGATAAAATAGGCTCTGCGGAATTTCAAATCGAGAAAGATATTATTACGCTTAACATCAAAAGTCAAAATGGCGAAGAAATTAATTTTGGAGATACCATTATTATCACCGACGAATCGCCTTCAAATCATTATTATTTCGTCATCAAACATATAACCTTAAACAACATTTAACACTATTATGACACTAATATTTCAACTTACTTCGTTTCTTATCGAAGAAATTTTAATCTTAATTATTCACTAAATCAATCAAAATATAATAAAAATCTCATGACAAATTTTATTCTTTTAGCAGTTGGTGTTATCGTTTTCATCTTTATTGCTTTCATCGTCGTTTTAAGCGTTTTCTATAAAAAAGTTCCGCAAGGAAAAGCCATCGTTCGTACTGGTGTTGGTGGATCGCAAGTAGCTTTCAACAAAGGAATGTATGTAATTCCTGTTTTCCACAAAATGGAAATTATGGACATTTCGATTAAGAAAATTGATATTACTCGTCAACAACACGATGGTTTAATTTGTAAAGACAACATTCGTGCAGATATCAAAGTTGCATTTTTTGTTCGCGTTAATAAATCGGTGAATGATGTAATCAATGTTGCACAAAACTTAGGAACAGAACGAGCATCAGAACCAGAAACATTAAAAAGTATTTTCGAAGCAAAATTCTCAGAAGCTTTAAAAACAGTTGGAAAAAAATTCGATTTTATCGAATTATACGAAGCTCGTCGCGAATTTAGAGATGAAATTTTAAATATCATCGGAACAGACTTGAATGGATATATTTTAGATGACTGTGCGATTGATTATTTAGAACAAACTGAATTACAATTCTTGAGCCCTGATAATATTTTAGATTCGGAAGGTATTAAAAAAATCACGGAATTAACGGCTCAACAAAATATGAACGCCAACTTAATTCGTCGTGAAGAAGAAAAAGTAATCAAAAAACAAAACGTTGAAGCGCGCGAAGCAATCTTAGAATTAGAGCGACAATTAGCCGAAAAAGAAGAGCGTCAACGCAGAGAAATCGAAAATATAAAAGCGCGCGAAGAGGCAGAAATTGCAAAAGTTCGCGAAGAAGAACGTCTAAAAGCTGAATCTGTTCGTATTACAACAGAAGAGCAATTGGCGGTACAAGAAGAAAATAAATTGCGTCAAATTATTATCGCAGAAAAAAATAAAGTTCGTACTGATGCAATCGAAACGGAACGCGTTGAAAAAGATCGTGCATTAGAGCAAACAGAACGTGAGCGAATTGTGACTTTAGCTCAGATTGATAAAGAAAGGTCTATCGAAGTTGAGAAGAAAAATATTCAAGGCGTTATCAAAGAACGCGTTCTTTTAGAAAAAGGCGTGATTGAAGAGCAACAAGGTGTGAAAGATGTTGAAGTTTACCGTGAAGTTGAGCGTCAGAAACAAGCCGGAATTATTGCTGCATCGCAAGAAGCGGAAGAGCGTTTAATCGAAACTGTAAAAGCTGCGGAAGCGGCAAAAATTGCGGCAGAGCAAGAAGCTGCTCGTCAAGTTATCGAAGCAGATGCACAAAAACAAGTTGCAGAACGCAAAGCGCAAGAGTTATTAATTGATGCGGAAGCTAAAAAAGAAGCTTCTGCAAAAGAAGCTGAAGCTCGTAAAATAATTGCTGAAGCACAAGCAAAAGAAGAAGCTGCAATTGGTCTATCTGAAGCAGAAGTAATGGTTGCAAAAGCAGAAGCAGAAGAAAAACAAGGAACTGTAGAAGCATCTGTTATCGAGAAAAAAGCAGAAGCGTTACGTAAAGAAGGCTTAGCACAAGCAGAAGTTGTTCGTGAAAAAGCATTAGCAGAAGCAAAAGGAATTGAAGAAAAAGCAGAAGCTATGAAGAAACTGGACGGTGTTGGAAAAGAGCACGAAGAGTTCAAACTTCAATTACAAAAAGAAAAAGATATCGAATTGGCTCATATCAACATTCAAAAAGATATTGCTGGAGCCCAAGCTGAGGTGTTATCAAATGCATTGAAATCTGCGAAAATTGACATTGTTGGTGGAGAAACAATGTTCTTCGAAAATATTGTGAAACAAGTTTCGAATGCAAAAGGTTTCGATCATTTAATCGACAATTCGAAACATGCAACAGATATCAAAAATGCATTGATTGACGAAGATGGCGGAAGCGATTTAGCTGGAAAAGTGAGAAGTCTTGCCGATAAATATGGCATTTCATCAAACGACATCAAAAACTTAACAATTACTGCGGCATTAATTAAATTACAGCAAGCTGCTTCTGCTTCTGGAAACAGCGAAGACACAGGATTTATAAATTCTCTTTTCGGAATTGCGAATCAGTTAGGTGTTTCAAATAAAAAAATAGGTTAATCCATTAAACAATAATAGAGTGATTGAATCTATTCGTTTCAATCGCTCTTAATTACAGTTTAATCACCTTCTAGATTTTAATTTAATGCAAGAAGAAAAAAATATTAACGTTACCGAAACGCTTGATGCAGGCGCGTACGAAATCATCCGAAAAAGACTTCTTACACAAAAAGATTTTCTTTCGGAAAGATTAACGAAATTGAATGATGCTCGAAAAGAAGTCTTCAATTCTACCAATTTTGCATTAAGCGCAAACCAAAGAATTACGACAGAAAATACATGCGTCGCACGTGGAATTATCGCGTTCGATAAATTGTGTATTTTTGGTTACAACGTGCATTTCGGTTTACGCACAGACATTCAGTTGAGCGATGTTTTTAGTATTTATCTGTTTCAAGAAAATCAATTTATTCCTCAACCTCTCGACTTAATAAACGATCAGAATTTCTTTACAGATTTTCAGAATTTATATAAATATTACCGCGATTCTATCTTTTCTAAATTTCGTAGAACAGATAATTATCTATACATGGTTTTCCAAACCAGTAAAAGCGCACAAGATTTGAAAGCGTTTAAATGGTTAATCAAAGACGGAAAATTAATTTATCAAGATGATCGCAGCATTCACGAAGTAAAAAAAGCAGATCAATTTGATTTTGAATGGCAAAAAACTTCTATCGATGATCGTCGATTAGGAAAGTTTCCACATATTTCTATTTTAGATAAGATTTTTATCGAAGCAATTGGTGGTGATATTACTTTTAAAATTGAAGATAATACGGATTCAGGAAAAGGAATTTTCACTGAAAAAGTGACACATTTAGATCAACAATTAGACGATGCCGAATATTATTATGCCGATTTAGGAAATCTAATTGCGGTTAAAATAAAACCGTTTCAAGAAGATTTCAGAGCCTATATTTACAATGTTCGCACCAAAGAAGTTATCAACATTCCTGCACTTTTAGATGCAGCAGTTCTGTTACCCGATAATCAAGGTTTAATTTTTTCGAATGGTTATTATTTACAAAACGGAACGTATCATCTTTTCGATAATAATAATTTAGAGCATTTTCAATTTTTCCGTCGTGTAAATTCTCCGAACGGAGAAGATTTTATGTACATTTTCAATCAAGATGAAACCAATACATACATTCTTTTATCGTACAATATCATTCAACAAACTGTGGAAACACCTATAGTTTGTAATGGTTTTACGATTTTTAAAGATGGAAGTTTAATTTATTTCCGCACCGAAGAAGAAGCGACAAGACATCATCAAGTTCAAATTTGGCAAACACCTTATGTTGAACGTTTGATTGAAAATACAGAGAAAACAAATCATCCATTATATAAAATTGGGAACAAAGACATTGTGAAAGCAATGGCTGAATCTCAGGAGGTTATTCAATTAATCAACAAAGAAGATTCGTACGAAGGTTTATACGAAGACATTGTAAAAAAAGCGAATAATATTGTAGATGGCTATTTTTGGATTAATGATCAAGAGACTTTTGAGTTAGCTGTTCCTTTATTAGAAATTAAAACAGTTGCCAATACAGCGATTGATGAATTTGCTAAAGTTCAAATTCAGAAAAAATTTGCGCAAGAAACCTTAGAAAAAACGGAAGAATCGATTGAAGAAATCGTTTTCAAAGTAAATAGCACAACGTACAACCAATTGGATTTATTGGTTGAACATTTAGCTGAAGCGCGTAAAATTCAAGGAAAAGTTATTGATTTACGTTCAATTCGCTACATCAATTTAGACCGTGTTCAAGAATTAGAAAACCAATTGCAAGAGGTAAACGAAAATTTATCAACCAAAACAATTGAGTTTCTTTTATTGGATGAAGCACTAATTCCATACGAAGAAAAAGTTGCTGAACAGAAAAACTTAGTAGCTTCTATCGAAAAAGTCATTGATGCGAAAGTTATCGAAGAAGCTTGTCTTAAAATTGCTTCAGAATTAGAATTATTGATTGATATTCTGAACAGTTTAAAAATTGAAGACGCAACACAAACAACAAAAATCATTGAGAAAATCTCGGTTATTTTTGCTTCGCTTAACGAAGTTCGTGCCCAATTAACACGTCAAACTTCTGCGTTAAAAAGCAAAGAAGCTGTTGCAGAATTTTCTGCTCAAATCACGTTGTTGGAGCAAAGTGTGGTTAACTTTTTAGAATTATCAACAACTGCCGAAAAAACGGAAGAATACAATACAAAAATAATTGTTCAACTTGAAGAATTAGAAAGTAAATTTTCTGATTTTGATGATTTCGCCTTGAAAATTGCAGATAAGCGCGACGAAATTATCAAGGCATTCAATTCGAAACGTGAACAATTAGTTGAACAAACCAACAAACGCACCAATTCATTAGAACAAATTGGCTTGCGCGTCTTGAAAAATATCGAAAATAAAGCCAAAACTTTTTCTGAGAAAGAAGAAATTTTAGCGTTTTATTCTTCGGATTTAATGATTGACAAAATGCGTCAAATCATTCAAGAATTGAAGGATTTAAAAGATGTTTCGAAAGCCGAAAACCTTGAAAATCTATTAAAAAAATCGCAAGAAGATACGCTTCGTGTTTTACGAGATAAAACTGAACTTTTTGTTGATGGGCAAAATATTATTGCGCTTGGTCAAAATAAATTTACGGTCAATACGCAGCAATTAGCGCTGACATTGTTGAATCGTAACAACGAATTATTTTATCATTTAACAGGTACAAGTTTCTATCAAAAAGTTAAAAACGATGAGATTTATCGTTACCAAGATATTTGGAACCAAGAATTTGTTTCGGAAAATCAATTGGTTTATCGTGCTGAATATTTAGCTTATCAAGCTTTTTTAGCAAGAAATGAAAACGATTTTGATGCTGAAAAATTTATCAATCAAATCATTGAACAAAATTATTCGGAAGGTTATATAAAAGGCGTTCACAATTTTGATGCGTTTCGAATTTTTACTGAATTGGTCAACATAAATTCGAAATTAGATGTGTTGCAATTTGATGCGCCAACTCGTACAACTGCTCAAATTTTTTGCCATTCTTTAGAAAAGAATTTGCAAGATAAGTTGAATGCAATGATTAATTCGGCTCAATTAATTTTGAAAAATTTTCCGAATTCAACTCGATTTGAAAATATTCTAAATGAAATCAAATCGCTTTTTGAAAATTGGGAAACTGAATGGGATAAAACAATAACAACTTCAGAAAAAGTTGCCAATTATTTGTTTAGAACTTTCACAAAATATCAAGCTTTTTCGATGAGTAATGAAGCTGAAAATTT
Organism: Empedobacter sp. GD03861; assembly: GCF_029840885.1. Lineage (NCBI taxonomy): Bacteria > Pseudomonadati > Bacteroidota > Flavobacteriia > Flavobacteriales > Weeksellaceae > Empedobacter > Empedobacter sp. GD03861. Next base: position 1,630 of record NZ_JAOCDJ010000049.1, on the reverse strand, counting down.
TCGAAAAGAATTCATTAATTACTTAGAGAAAAATAAAAATTCAGATGATTTTAATGCGTTGATTGCAGATGAACAATTTTCTTCAACCGAAAAATTTTACTTGATCGAAAACTGGATTCATTCTTTTATCGATGAAAATGAAAATTTTTCAACTTACAGAAATGTTGTAAATGAAGTAGCAACGATGTTATTGTTTTCTAAAGATAAATTTCAGTTAATAAATGGAAATTCATCTATTATAATTGAAGATTTAAAAGGAAATCATACCGTAATAATTGATGGTATTTATACACAAAATTATCATGAAATCATTTCTAAATTAGAGCATTTTTCAACTGTTGATGTTCCAAATTTTAAATCATTCCAAAAGTTAAAAGAAGAAATTTCGAAAGCTTATGAAAAGGATTTAAAAATCGCAGAATTTGAACCAAAAGTTTTAACATCATTTGTTCGAAATAAATTAATCAACGAAGTTTATTTTCCTTTAATCGGAAATAATTTAGCCAAACAATTGGGAACTGCAGGCGATAACAAGCGTACTGCACGAATGGGAATGTTGTTGTTAATTTCGCCTCCTGGTTATGGAAAAACGACGTTGATGGAGTATTTAGCAAAAACAATGGGCCTACATTTTGTGAAAGTAAATGGACCAACAATTGGACATAATATTACATCAATCGATCCAATAGAAGCCAAAACTTCTGGAGAAAGAGAGGAATTAAAAAAGATAAATCTTTCGTTTGAAATGGCAGATAATGTAATGTTGTACTTGGACGATATTCAGCATTTGAGTGCCGAATTTTTACAGAAATTTATTTCATTAGCCGATGGACAGCGAAAAATTGATGGAATTTTTGAAGGAGAAAGTAAAACCTACGATTTACGCGGAAAACGTTTTTGCATTGTAATGGCAGGAAATCCATATACGGAAAGCGGCTCTAAATTTCAGATTCCAGATATGTTGGCTAATCGTGCTGATGTTTATAATTTGGGTGATGTAATTGGTGATACGGAAACGTTGTTCAATTTAAGTTTGATTGAAAATGCAACAGGAGATAATCCTTATTTGGATAAAATTGCTTCAAAAAGTTTGACAGATTTTTACAAGTTAACAAATTTTGTAACCGAAAATCAAGAACAACTTCCGGATTTGGAAGGCAATTATTTGAAACAAGAAATTGATGATTTTATTGCAGTTCTAAAACATGTGATTAAGATTAGAAATATTGTCGTAAAAGTCAATCAAAATTATATTTCGAGCGCAGCAATGCAAGATGATTACAGAACGGAACCGCCTTTCAAAATGCAAGGTTCGTACAGAAATATGTCAAAATTGGTTTCGAAAATTGTTCCAATGATGAACGAAAAAGAAATTAACGAAACTATTTTAGCGCATTACGAAAGTGAATCGCAAACATTGACAACAGATACAGAATCGAATTTGTTGCGATTAAAAGAAATTGCAGGTTTGATAACTGCTAAAGAAAAAGAACGTTGGGAAACGATAAAAGCAACCTTTGTAAAAAATAACAAACACGGTGGCTTGAATAAAGACGATAAAGTTTTTGCTCAATTGCTCGAATTCAATGAAAATTTGGAAGGAATTATCCAAGCTATTTTGAAGAAATAA
>NZ_JAOCDJ010000048.1:0-14326 GCF_029840885.1 Empedobacter sp. GD03861 | reverse complement strand
ATTCGTTTCAGAATCACATATATAATTAATAAAATAAATTTAAAACAAAAACGATTTGTCATACCGAGCTTGTCGAGGTATCTTTTAAATTATTGATTATAAAAAAAACATAATGATGAGAAGCTGAAATGAATTCAGCTTGACATAATATTATATTAATGAAAATTATTTTCTAAAACGGCAAATTATCGTCGTCGTTGTTCATCGAACTTCTGAATTCTCCACCGAAATCTCCAAAAGCATCAGAGGGATCAATAGCAGATAAATTCATGGCACTTCCCATTTCTTGAGAACCATCATTCATCGAACTTTGAATTTCGAAATCTCCACCAAATGAAGTTTCCAAATCGGTAAATTTAGCTTGTTCATTAATGAATCGTAAACGCACATTTTCTAACGCACCATTACGGTGTTTCGCAATGATAAACTCGGCTTGTCCAGCACAAGGTTCACTTTCGTCATCCCAATATTCCAATTTATAATATTCAGGACGATAAATAAAAGAAACGATATCGGCATCTTGCTCAATAGCTCCAGATTCACGTAAATCCGACAGTAAAGGGCGTTTACTCCCACCACGAGTTTCTACCGAACGAGATAACTGCGAAAGTGCAATAACAGGAATACTTAACTCTTTTGCAATTGCTTTTAAGGAACGCGAAATCATCGAAATCTCTTGCTCACGGTTTCCATTTGCTTTACCACCAGCAGTCATCAACTGCAAGTAGTCAATCAAAATCATTTTTACACCATGTTGAGAAACCAAACGACGTGCTTTTGCTCTTAAATCGAAAATCGAAAGGGCGGGCGTATCGTCAATATAAAGCGGTGCATTTTCAAGACCTTTTACTTTTGTGTATAATTGTTTCCATTCGTGATCGGCTAATTTTGCTTTACGCAATTTTTCACCCGAAATTCCAGTTTCACCTGAAATCATACGCGTAATCAACTGAACAGAAGACATCTCTAATGAAAAAACAGCAACCGGAATATTTTTGTCAACCGTCATATTTTTCGCCATCGAAAGGATAAAAGCAGTTTTACCCATACCAGGACGAGCGGCTAAAATAATCAAATCCGATTCTTGCCAACCCGAAGTAATTTTATCAATTTCTGTAAATCCAGAAGATAAACCAGACATTCCTTCTTTGGTAGATTGGGCTTTAATTTTGTCAATCGCTTCTGTAACTAAATCTCTTGCTTCCGAATAACTACGCTTGATTCCACCTTCTGTAATTTCGAATAATTTCGATTCAGAATAATCCAGTAAATCAAATACATCGGCAGTATCATCGTATGATTTTTCAATGACTTGATTCGAAATTTCAATTAAACGACGAAGAATGTATTTTTCTTGAATTACACGAGCATAATATTCCACGTGCGCAGAAGAAGAAACTTTTTGCGTTAATTGAATCAAATAATAATCACCTCCAACACGATCTAATTTGCCCTCACTTTTCAACTCATTCGAAACCGTTAATAAATCAATTGGTTCTGAATCGTTAAATAATTTTTGAATGACAGCATAAATCGCTTGATGCTCTGGACGATAAAAAACTTGCGGTGTAAGAATGTCAATGACTTCATCCAACCCTTTTTTATCAATCATCATCGCACCAAGTACAGCTTGCTCTAAATCAACAGCTTGTGGAGGAAGTTTACCTTTCTCTAAACCAATGACATTGTGCTTGTTAGCTGGTATTTCGGGATTATAATTTGCTTGTTCCATAAGAGTTTCAAAATTAAATAAAAAAACGAGATATAACTAATTTTATATCTCGTTTTAAAATTGTATATTCTACAATAAGTATTATTGTAAAACAATATTTTATCCTGAAAATTCTCCGAATTTGATGTAACGTTCTTGACGTTGTTGTTGTAATTCTTTTGGAGAAAGTTTTTTCAATTCGTTGTAAGTGTCTAAAACTTTATTTTTCAAGTTTGTGTACGCAACTTCTGGTTTGTAGTGTGCTCCACCAAGCGGTTCTTGAATGATGTCTTCAATTAATCCTAATTCTAACATATCAGGACCAGTTAATTTCATTTGCGAAGCAGCTTGCTCTTTGTAATCCCAACTTCTCCATAAAATTGTAGAACAGTTTTCTGGTGAAATTACAGAATACCAAGTGTTTTCTAACATGAAAACTTTGTTCCCAACTCCAATTCCTAATGCTCCACCTGAAGCTCCTTCACCAATTACAATTGTAATGATAGGAACTGTAAGTTTCAACATTTCGTAGATGTTTTTAGCGATAGCTTCACCTTGACCTCTTTCTTCAGCTTCTAAACCAGGATATGCACCAGGAGTGTCGACTAAAGTCAAGACAGGAATATTAAACTTTTCTGCTAACTTCATCAAACGTAAAGCTTTGCGGTAACCATCTGGATTAGACATTCCGAAACGACGATATTGTCTTTCTTTGGTATTTTTTCCTTTTTGTTGACCAATAATCATAAAAGTTTGACCATTGATTTTTCCCATACCACCAACCATTGCTTTATCATCAGCAAAAGTTCTATCTCCGTGAATTTCGATAAACGTGTTATCTGTGATCGCGTAAGCGTAGTCTAAAGTATAAGGGCGAGAAGGATGACGAGACAATTGTACACGTTGCCATGGCGTTAAATTACCATAGATTTCCTTCTTTTTATTTTCAATTGCAATTTCAATTTCAACGCAAGCCTGTTTGATGTTAACACCGCTTCCTTCGCCGACGATTTGACAGCTTTGTAACTGTTCTTCTAAATCTTTGATAGGTTGTTCAAATTCTAAATATTCCATACAAAAGTGTTTGTTCAATCCAACAAATATAGAAAAGGTTTTTAAGCCAATTATAATAAATGTCGAATGTTTTTCAGATTTTTTACAAGTATTTTAATTTCAAAAGATAAAAAAGCGTCTACAGATTAGACGCTTTCATCGTGTATTTGATCTAAAATTAGATTTTTTCGATAATCATTGCAGATGCTCCACCGCCACCATTACAGATAGCTGCACCACCAATTTTTCCTCCGTTTTGCTCTAAAACATTTAATAATGTAACCAAAATTCTTGATCCAGAATTTCCAAGTGGATGACCAATAGAAACCGCACCACCATTTACATTGACTTTAGAAGCATCAAGGTTTAATAATTTAGTATTTGCAATTCCAACAACTGAAAACGCTTCGTTAAATTCCCAGAAATCAACATCAGCAGCTGTCATATTTGCTTTTTTCAATAATTTTTCAACCGCTTTAGCTGGTGCAGTTGTAAATTTTGAAGGTTCTTGAGAAGCATCAGCATAAGCAATAACTTTTGCAAGAGGTTTTAATCCTAATTCGTTTGCTTTATCTAAAGACATTAATACTAAAGCAGAAGCTCCATCATTAATTGTAGAAGCATTTGCAGCAGTTACAGTTCCGTCTTTAGAGAAAACAGCGCGCAAACCTGGAACTTTATCAAAGTTTACATTTTTATATTCTTCGTCTTCTTTAAAAATAACTGGTTCTCCTTTGCGTTGAGGAATTTCTACAGGAACAACTTCGTTGTCAAATTTTCCAGCAGCCCAAGCAGCAGCAGATTTTTTGTAAGAATTAATTGCAAACTCATCTTGCTCTTCACGAGAAATATTGAACTCAGTTGCACAAGTATCTCCGAAAAGTCCCATCATTTCTTTGCTGTAGTAATCTTGTAAACCATCGTTCACAATTCCATCTAACAAAACAGTATTTCCGTATTTATTTCCAGTTCTTGCATTTGGTGAATAGAAAGGAACCATCGACATGTTTTCCATTCCTCCAGCAACTACAACATCTGCGTCACCTAAACGAATTGCTTGTGTAGCAAACATTACAGCTTTCATACCAGAGGCACAAACTTTGTTTACCGTTGTTGCAGGAATTGTATTTGGTAAACCTGCTTTTATCATTGCTTGCTTAGCAGGTGCTTGTCCTTCACCAGCTTGCAATACATTTCCCATATATACTTCATCAACCAAAGATCCATCTAAGTTGATTTTATCTAAAGCTCCTTTAATAGCTGTTGCGCCTAAATCTGTAGCTGGAACGTTAGATAAACTTCCCAAAAAAGATCCCATTGCTGTACGAACAGCTGAAACTATTACGACTTCTTTCATTTAATTTGTGATTTGTTGTTTTTATTATGATAACTTAATAATGCAAGATATAAAATTTATAGTAGTATTAATTTGATTTACTTTTTAAAGATTTTTTAAATTTGTTATTGACTTAATACAGATAATTGATTTTTTTTGTTAAAATGATAATTATCTTAGAATAGAATATTTTTTGAAGAATAAAATGATTAAAATGCTGAAGATAAAAATGATATTATTTGGTTTGATTTCGTGTTTTGTAATTACAATCGGAAATGCGCAAACCTTTGATCAAAAATATTTTAAATCAATTTTAGATTCGCTTACGTCAAATTCGTTTGCTGGCAGAGGTTATGTAGAAAATGGAATGACAAATGCTGGAATTTATTTACAAAACGAATTTCAAAAAAATGGATTGAAGTCTTTTTCTAATCGTTATAATCAAACATTTACTTTTCCGATTAATATTATCAAAGATGCAAAACTGAAAATTAATGGAAAAGAATTAAAATATGGAATTGATTTTATTGTAAAACCAAGTTCTAAATCAATTTCGAAAACCAATTCACCTTTTTATATTTTTGACACAAAAGCCTATGTGGAATCTTTTCAGTCGAAAGATAAAACGAGGGATTTTATTGTGAAAGATGATGAATCGCAAAAAGGAAAACATATTATTTTGCCGCCTTTAGTGACTTCTGTAGATTCTATTCAGAAATATTACAAACAATGGGCGAATATTTATGAGAAAAATGAAAATAAAAATCGAGCGATTTTTAGATTTACATCAGATAAATTGACTTCAAGTCTTAGTCAACGACAATCTTCTATTTCAGAATTTATTATTTCGGATAAATTTTATTCTAAAAATTTAAAAATAAACGATTATTCTATTGATTCAGAGTTAAATAATTCATTCGAAGCAAATAATATAATTGGTTACATTGACGGAAAGAACAATGATAGCGTAATTGTGATTTCTGCTCATTATGATCATTTAGGGAAAGTTGGACAAACTATTTTTCCTGGAGCGAGTGATAATGCGAGCGGAACTGCAATGATGATGGCGCTGATGAAGTATTATTCAAAACATCAGCCTAATTATAGAACAGTTTTTATGGCTTTTGCAGGTGAAGAAGCGGGGATTTTAGGCGCAGATTATTATGTTAATCATCCTCTTTTTCCATTGAATCAAATCAAATTTTTAGTCAATTTAGATATTATGGGAGCGGGCGATCAAGGAATTCAAGTTGTGAATGGTAAAGTTTTTAAAAATCAATTTGAAAAATTAGTTGAATTCAATCAAACAAATAAATACCTAAAAGAAGTTAAAATTCGAGGAGAATCGTGTAATTCCGATCATTGTCCGTTTTATTTGAAAGGTGTTCCGTCGTTTTTTATTTACACATTAGGAGGAAAAGGTTTTTATCATGATCCCAATGATACAGCTGAAAGTTTGGATTTGAGTTCCTCTGAAAAAGTATATAATTTGTTGAAAGCTTTTATTGATAAGCTATAAAAAAATAATCCGTTCAAAGTGAACGGATTACTAACCAACCTAAACTACTATAAAAAACTCTAAAAAGTAAAAAGAGTGCGAGTAATTCCAAACTTCATAAATCAATTTCGTTAAACTCGTTGTTACTCTTTGTCTTACTATCTATGAATAAATTATTTGACACTACAAATGTCTAACTTTTATGTCTTGTTTGGAAAAATTGTAAAAGATTTTATTTATAATAGTTATAGAGAATATTTATAATAAACGTTTGTTGTCGGATATTAAACTTTGTATTAATTTGTTAAAAACAAACAATAATAGTTAAAGTGTAATTGTATGAAAGCGTACTTTAACACCTTTTTAACTATTTGTTTACGAAAATATGATGAAATGATAAGATTTGAAATCTTTTCAACTAAATTTGATTTTTGAATCGTAAAGACTTCATAAATTTAAACAAATTTTAAACCAAAACGCCAAAATGAGACTTTTTTTATTGGTTTTTTCCTTACATATTGTGTTATTTGTTGATGCGCAAAATGTTAACCCAAATCAAATTCGAACAAAAATTTACGATACTATTTTACAAGATATCCAAAAACAAAGTTTAGAATTTCCGAACAAAAAAATTGTGGTAGATCCTACGATTAATAAGTTTGAAGATTATAAAATGGACGAATTTGGGCTGAAATTAGATTCGGCGAAATATCTACAAGACACTTCAATTTGTTCTAAATTAACAACCTATAAATGCGTTTCGAAATTTGAGATTGATAATTATTCGATTACCAATGTTTACAAAGATGAAGCAGATGCGTTATATCCTGACTTTTATGGGATTTATGCACCAATCGATTCGTGGTACAATTTGATTTATTATGCGGCTGTTAATCATTTTGAGAAGGATAGAGAATTTCAATTTAACGTCTTAATTCCAGTTCGAAATGTGCAAATGAAAAATAAAATGATGAAGGAAAAAATGTTCTTTTATAACGTTTTATTTGATGAACAATTTAAGATTCTAAAATTTGAAAAATTATTCTTAAAACATTAAAATTCAATCAGAAAAATTGTAAATTAGCAAGACTCAAATTTTTAATTGATGTTAAACGTTAGCGCTTACATAGACGAGCTTTTGCAATTATCAAAAGGCAATTTACGGATTTGCCGTATGAATTGGTGGCTTTTAAAATACGAAGATGAATTTGAGAAAGCAATAGAACAAACGTCTTGTAAAAAGTGGCAAAGATGGCTTTATAATGGAGAACATCCATATCCATGTGTTTGTCCAAAGCGCGAAAAATTATGCGTTTTTATCGATTTATATCGTGAATTGGATCGTTTGACACAAGTGCAACGTTTAGAGAATTTTTTTCACGAATATTTTCAAAAATTTGAGTTGATTAAAGATTCAAAAGAATCTTTAAAAAACTGGATGAATGATATTCGTCCAACGATTTCGTCCATTTATTTATTATTGGATAAGAATGATAATCTAAAGATTAGATTTTATAATTCGGATCCAGTTTTGGAAGTGAATATCAATAAAAATGATTATAAATACACTTTGTTGTGTTTGGATATTTTTAACTACAACATGTATGTAAGAGGCATGTAAATGAAAAGAGAGTTGACAAAATCAACTCTCTTTTTTATGAAATAATAGATTAAATATGGCTTATTTAATTAAACCAATTTCTCTTAAACGCTGAGTCAAGAAATCTCCAGCTGTAATATCTTCAAATTGTTTTGGATTTTCTTCTGTTACACAATCTTCTAAAACAGATAAATCCATTTCAGAAACTGGATGCATAAAGAATGGAATAGAAAAACGAGATGTTCCCCATAATTCTTTCTCTGGATTAACCACTTGGTGAATTGTTGATTTTAATCTGTTGTTTGTGTGACGAGATAACATATCACCAACATTAATCACCAATTCGTCGTCAGCAGCAATAGCATCAACCCAAGTTCCATCGTGACGTTGCACTTGTAATCCACGACCTTGCGCTCCCATTAACAATGTAATCAGGTTAATATCACCGTGGGCACCAGCACGAACTGCATCTTTAGGCTCTTCTGTGATAGGAGGATAGTGAATTGCTCTCAAAATAGAGTTTCCGTTTTTTACTTTATCATCAAAGTAAAACTCGTCTAAACCTAAGAATAAAGCCAAAGCACGTAAAACGTAAACTCCTGTTTTTTCTAATTGTTTGTATGTTTCTTCACCATAAGTGTTAAAACCTGGAACTTCATTTACATCAACATTTTCTGGATAGTTGTATTTCGCTTTATCTTCTTCAGATAAATACTGTCCAAAATGCCAAAATTCTTTCAAGTCACCAACAGTTCTACCTTTTGCATGTTCGTTACCGAAAGCTGTATAACCGCGTTGACCACCAATTCCTTCAACTACATAACTTTGTTTTGTTTCTGTAGGTAAAGCGTAAAATTCGCGAACGCTTTTATATAAATTTTCAACTAATTCGTCAGATAAAAAATGTCCTTTCAAAGCAACGAATCCTATTTCTTCGTATGCTTTACCAATTTCGTTGACAAATTTTTGTTTTCTTGCAGGATCATCAGATAAAAAGTCTGCTAAATTAACCGATGGAATTCCGTTTTGTGACATTTATATTTTGTTTTATAAAATTTCTTCAGCAAAGGTATAGAAAGATTTCTTTTGTGAATAATATTGTTAATAACTTTTTTGGGTTGCTATTGGTTTGATTTAAAATTAAATCGTTTAAATGATTTTAATTGGTTAAAACTGTTGTTGTAAGTGAAATATGATTTTATATCTGAATTTTTTAAATTTTTATATTAATAAATATAATTTATTGAAATTAGATTATGAATAGCTATTAATAATAATAGTTTTAAATAATATGAATTAATTTTAACGATATGAAGAAATATTTATTTGTATTTTTTGTTTGTATTAGCATAATGTTGTTTTCGCAAGAACCTATAAAAACTCCTTTGATATATCTGAGTTGTAAAAAAGTTGAACAGAAGGGAAATGAAGAATTAAATAAATGCTTTAAACAAAATTTTAGAAAAGATTTTTATAAAATGATAAGCATGGAATTAAGGTCGAGAAACTTAATTACGAATTACCTTCTTAAAGCTAAATTCAATTTTATTTTTGATGAAAATGGTATAATTTCTATTTCTGATTTTGAAGGAAGTGAGGACACGAAAGATATTGTAGAAAAGTCTTTATTTAGGTTAAATGAGAGAATTAAAGGAGGTAAATATAAAATTATTCCAGCAAAAAATAATGAAGGACAATTTATAGAAACCACTATAAAAGTTCCATTTCAATATGCATTTGTGAGAAGTTAATTATTAATCTTCTTTCTAATCGTTATCAATCATTCTATATTTGCAAAAATATTTATGATGAAAGATCAATTTTTTCAATATATACAAGACTTACAAAATAAAATTATTACTAAACTTGAACAAGTTGATGGTAAAGCTAAATTTTTAAGAGATAGTTGGGAACGCGAAGAAGGCGGCGGAGGTCTTTCATGTGTTTTAACTGACGGAGCTGTTTTTGAGAAAGCTGGCGTTAATATTTCAAAAGTTTATGGAGAATTACCAGAAACAATGCAAAAAGCGTTAAATGTTTCGTCAGGTAAATTTTTTGCTTGTGGATTGAGTTTGGTTATTCATCCAACAAGTCCACATATTCCGACGACTCATGCGAATTGGAGATATTTCGAAATGTATGATAAAGATGGAAATATCGTTGATCAATGGTTTGGAGGTGGACAAGATTTGACACCATATTATTTGGATGAAGAAGATGTGATGCATTGGCATATGATCTGTAAAAAAAGTTGTGACGCGCATGATGCGGCTTTTTACCCGAAGTATAAAGAAGAATGTGATAAATATTTTTGGAATACTCATCGTGGAGAAGCTCGTGGAATAGGAGGTTTGTTCTTTGATTATTTGAAACCAACTCCAGAAAAAACAGTTGAACAATGGTATGATTTTGTAACAGAAGTAGCAAACTCATTTTTAAAAGCGTATATTCCGATTGTTGAAAAGCACAAAAATGATGAATTTTCTGATGAACAAAAGGAATGGCAAGAAATTAGAAGAGGTCGTTATGTGGAATTTAATCTAATTCATGATAGAGGAACTTTATTTGGTTTGAAAACAAATGGACGAATAGAATCTATTTTGATGAGTTTGCCAAAACATGTACAATGGCACTATAATCACCAACCAGAAGAAGGTTCGGAAGAATATAAATTAGTCGATGTTTTGAAACATCCAAAAGATTGGATTTAATCAATAAAATATAAAATGCCTGAACATTTGTTCAGGCATTTTTTTAATCTTCTCTCGATCCGTCATCTGCCATTCTGACCATTTTAGGTGTAAAAGTAGCCACAACATCAACCAGATCTTGTTGTGCAGCCATTACTTCGTGAATATCTTTATACGCCATCGGCGCTTCATCTTTTCCGCCTCCAATTAGTGTAATTCCAAAATCATTCAAATAATCGTTTATCTTGTTTTGTGATAATGATTTAATTGCTTGTGTTCGGCTCATCTTTCGACCAGCACCATGAGAAGCCGAATGAATAGAATTTTCTTCACCTTTTCCGCGAACCAAAAATCCTGGCGCAGTCATTGAACCTGGAATAATTCCCATCACATCTTTAGAAGCTGGTGTTGCACCTTTTCGATGAACAATTACTTCTTCGCCATTGTAAATTTCTTTCCAAGCAAAATTATGATGATTTTCTACTTTCGCTATAACTTCTGCACCGATAGATTTTGCAATTTTTTGATGAATAATTTCGTGACAAGCCGAAGCATATTCACCTGCTAAATTCATGGCAATCCAGTATTCTTGACCTTCTGCAGAATCCAAATCCAAATAAGCTAAATTTTGTGCTTTGTATGGTAGTTTACATATTTCTTTAGCTATTTTAGTATAATGTCCAGCGATTGTAGCACCGAAACCTCTCGATCCAGAATGCGTTAATAACGCTAAATAAGAACCTTTTTTAATGTTCAGTTTTTCATCATCTTCTTTGAAATCAATCAAACCAAATTCTACAAAATGATTTCCGCCACCAGAAGAACCCAATTGCGACCATGCCTTATCTTTTAGATTCTGAATAAATGAATTCGTCTCAAATTTTGCATCATCCAAAATCTGATGTTCTGCTTTGTATTGACCATGAAAACCATGTCCAGCACCAAACTTTGTATTTTTCATCAAAGTTTCTTTTAACGAATCGTGATGTTCAAAATAATGAGAAGCAGGTAAATCATAAATCGATAAAGCCATTCTACATCCAATATCAACGCCGACACCATAAGGAATAATCGCATTTTTGGTTGCTAAAACTCCGCCAATTGGTAATCCATAACCTTGATGCGCATCAGGCATAATTGCGCCAGCAACGGTAACAGGAAGTTTCATGGCGACTTTCATTTGTTCTAAAGCGCCGTCCTCAATTTTTTCCGCACCATAAATTTTGAAATCGGTTGGATTTTCATTCAATTCAATCAAGTTTTCATCTTGATTTGGTAAATGAATTCCATCGATAAAGCCTTTTGCAAGCGTTTTGAAAATTTTATCTTCTAAAAAATCTTGTGGCGAAGAAAAAACTTGCGCATATTTATCAAGCATTTCGGCTTTTGTGTAACCATTTCTTTTTTTGTTGATTTTTAAGGCAATTCCTAAAATTTCGTTTTCAGGATAACCCAAGGCAATCAAATCGTTTCCATTGATCGGTTTATTTTGTTGTTCAGTTGTTTTCATATAATTTGGTTCTAAGGTTGATTAAAAATTCTTCCATTTTCGAAGAGTTTATTTCGGTTGGAAGAAAATTTAGTTTAGATTTTTCTTCAATTTCTCGTTGTAAATTTTCAGCTTTTTCGATTACTTCTTCATAAGAAAAATCTCCGTTTTTTATCGCTAATAATTCGTCACGATCTTCTGTTCGTTTTACATTTAGGTTTCCTGTTTCCACTAATTCTTTCGCAACTTTTAACAAACGAATCGTGTGCATCATATTTTTACTATCGTAATTTTTTTCATGCGCAATGTTTGTTGTGTAACGATCTTCATTTCGCAATTTCATCCAATCCCAATATTCTTTGTATTGCTTGCAATAAGTGGAATATTCATCTTTTTGGAAAATGAAATAGGCAATTGGTTTTTCATTTTTAGGAATTTCACTCAAACGAATATCATCATTATTTTTATCTTTTACGATTCCTTTATAATTAAATTTTTCACTGTAATAAAGCGCAAATAAATCTTTCGAATGATTGATTTTACTTAGTCCGCAAAACGCTTGTTTGTAAGAATTTGAATTCATCCAATCAACAAAAGAAATGGTTTTGTTATCATCAATAATATAACAAAAATCAAGAACGGTTTTTCTGATTTCATCTATTGGATTTAGAAATTTCTTGTTCAATCCTTTTGCTTTTTTGATTTGACTCAAGGCGTATCCAACAAATGTTTTCTCAACTTCTGATGTGATAAACTCTTTATAATTTAATTCATCTAACAAAGGCGATTTATACAGAACAAATTCTTCTGGAGTTGCTAGGATTTCTAAACAACTCGGATTATTTTTCAATAATAATTCAATGAATCGACCAATTTCATAATATACAATATCATTGGTTTCGTTGCTCACTTGCGTTTGATATTCGAAACCATAAAATTCATTTTTAGGTAAATAAAAAATGCCACGAATATCAGTGTCCGAATTTTTAGTTGCCAAATTATAGGCTTTGCTTCCGCTTATACATTCAAATAGAATTAAATTTTGACTTTTTAGATCTTCTATTGTTAGTTTCATTTTGTTACGGTTTTAATGAAAAATACATTGATTTTGTTTTTATCAAATTCAATTTTTGGTAATTTTTCGGTTTCGATTTTTAATTCATTTTTCAAATTAATTAACCAATCGAAAAGTTCATCATTTTTCGAAATTCTAAAACTTTCATCAACATTTGCTTTGATTTCAAGATATTTATCCACTCGGTTTTCGATTGTTTTATCTCCGATTAAATGTTTTAATTTTTCAAATTCCATCGGAGGAATTGTTTTATTTTCTACAATCCATTTCGCTGAAAGAACCGAACGTAAAGTATAAAACAAACTTTTGAGTTTAATTTCGTTTTGATGTTCCATTTCAATCAATCGCTTTGTTGTAATTCCCAAATAATGCATGGTAACTTTTTGAGAATTGAATTGTGAAGCAGCTAAATTGAACAATTCTTTTTCGAAAATTTCATCAGAAATATAATGAATCGGAGATTGTAAATATTCGTTAATACTCGAATTTGATTTCAACATTAAGCGCAAAACTTTTTGAATATCCCAACCTTTAAAATCCAGTTCATCTATAATTTCTAAATCAATAAAATCATCAATTGGGTCAATTTTTAGATAATCTTCAATTTTTCGTTTGTAAATAAATCGAACATCGTAATCGCTGTCAGTAGAAGGGAAGCCCCAAGCGCGGCTCCCAGATTCTATAGCAAAAAGAATTTTGACGTTATATTTATCTTCTATTTCTTTTAATTTATTTTGTATGATTGGTTTCATTTTGTAAACATTGTTTTTAGTTCATTTAACACATTCGATCCGCCAGAAATTGAGATTTCTCCCACTTTATCAGCAATTTTTTCGATGTATTCCATTTCTTTCAATTTCCATAACGTTTCGTTTTCTTCCATCAATTTTGCTGTGTTCAACAAACTTCTTGTCGAAGCAGTTTCCTCACGACGCGTAATCGAATTGGCTTGAGCCGTTTTTTCGGCAATCAAAACGCGGTTCATAATTTCTCTTATTTCTCCTGGAAGAATAATGTCTTTCATACCTGCGTCAATCAATTTTAGACCAATTTCTTGGAATTGAGCTTGATATTTTTGAATGATATAATTCGTTACCGAATTTTTATCCGACATCAAATCATCAAAATTCATGTTTCCAATAAATTCTCTCAAACCTAATTGAATCGCTTGATAAATCATTTTTTCGAAATCTTTGTTCGATTGATAAGCGTTCAACAAATCAGTAATTTGATAATTTACCATAAAATTGATTCGCAATTGCGCTTTATCTTTTGTCAAAATTTCTTGTCCCGAAATTTCAATTGTTTGCGGACGCATATCAAAAGAAACCATCGAAATTTTTGTTTCGTTGTTGTAAAATTGGTATTCACCAGCTTTTAAAACCGAATCAAATTCATTGTCTTTGAACAAAATTCCTTCGAAATATGGTACAACAGAAATGATACGAATTGCACCCGCTTTTCTCAAAATATCAATTTCTCTTTTTGTTAAATTTTTAATTTCTTCAGTAGAATTCAAATCAAATTTTATCGCTTTTAATTGAGTTGAATTCTTCCAAATCATCACGTTTTTATTGTAAAATGAATCGTACGATTGATTGTTTTTGTAAATAATCAACACTTCGTTATGTAATACTTCGATAAAATCTACCATCGATTTCAATGTTTCATTTTCTAAAAACATTGTGTGGTATTTTTCATCAATTATTTCGTTGATGTTTAATTTTTCGATGTTTTTATTAAAGAAAATCCAATAATTTCCTTTTGAGTAAATTTTATCTACTTCGTTATTTTTGATATAGATTCCAATTTCTTGGTTGTTAATTGCTAATTTTTTCATTTTATTATTTTTTATAGGTTTTTACTATTTTTTT
>NZ_JAOCDJ010000047.1:0-15030 GCF_029840885.1 Empedobacter sp. GD03861 | reverse complement strand
GAATTGTCGCAAAGCGAGAATGAGTTATTCAGTATAGTTAATAATATAATGGATACGATGCTGATGACATCATAATTAAGTTTCTATAAAAAAGCTTTTTGATAAAATCGGAGTGACAGAATCAAAAAAAGGAGAACGCTTTATTCTCCTTTTGTATCTTATTAATGTGGACCGTTACCGTTTTTATCTTTTTCCAAATCGGTATTCCAAATTTTGATTTTATCTGTTTTTTTCAAGCCAGATTTTACTTGAACATTCACTCCGTCTGTAATTCCAAGAGTGATGTATTTCTTTTCGTATTTTGCATCTTGTCCTTTACCAGAAGTAAGAATCTCAACATATGGTTTTTGGTTTTCGTCGTAACGAACATGCGCTGATTTTACCAACAATACATTTTTTGCTTCCTGCGTTACAACCTCAGCATTTGCAGAATATCCCGCACGAATAAAGTTATCTGAATCTAATTGAACTGGTGCTTTAATCTCGAACTGAACTACTCCATTCGTTGCAACTCCTTGAGGCGAAATAAAATCAAGAATCGCTGTAAAAGTTTTGTTCGGAATTGCACCAATCGATACATTAATTTTCATTCCTTCTTTTAATTTACCAACCTCAGCTTCGTCAACTTTTCCTTGGAAAATCATTTTCTTAACATCAGCCATCGTAGCAATCGTCGTACCTGTAGAGAAATTATTAATCTCTTGCACCATATTCCCAACCTCAACAGGAATATCTAAAATCATTCCCGAAGTAGTTGCTGTAATACGTGTTGTTGCATAAGCTTCCAAACCAGGAGCAATACCTGTTTGCGCAACCTTGTAATCGTTTTCGGCAGCTTTTAATTGTTGTTGAGCTGACTTATATGTTGCATTTGCATTGTCATAATCTGCACGAGGCAAAACACCTTGATTATATAAAGTTGATGTTCGATTGAAATTACGACGTTCTTGATCGACCGTAATTTGAGCCGCTTGAATAGACTGACGAGCTGCATTTAACGACTGAACATTTGGAACAACTTTCAGTTCACAAATCAATTGACCACGCTCTACATATTGTCCTTCAGCAACATTAATCGATTTTATAACACCCGAAATATTTGGCTTAATTTCAATTGTTTCCAACGGTTTTACTTCACCAGTTGCAACAGCTTTCACCTCTATATTTCCCATAAAAGGCGTTGTCGTTTCATAAACTTCATTGTCTTGGCTATTCTTTTTACCGAAATACGCAATCACACCGATTACAGCACCGATAAAAACGACAATCATCAAAATCTTTAGAAATTTTTTCATTCTTCTATATCTGTTAAGTTTTAGTTATTCATCTCTCAAAGCATCAATAGGTTTGATTTGAATTGCACGTTGAGCAGGAATCAATCCCGCTAAAGTTGCCATAATCACCATCACTGCTAAAGCTGTAAAAAGTGTAAACAAATCGATTGACGCATTATATAAAGGTATGTTTTTATTTGATGGAATGATAATTTCGTTGAGAACCATTAGTAAAAGTGCTGCAAAAATAATTCCGCCTAAACCTGCAATTAATGTTAAAACTACTGATTCTAACAAAATTTGTCCTCGAATTTGAGCAGGAATTGCACCTAATGCTCTTCGAATTCCAAATTCTTTTGTACGTTCTGAAACTGTAATCAATAATATACTTGCAATCGCAATAACCCCAGAAAATAATGTCATCCCTCCTACAACAATCGCTAGGAACTGCATTCCTTTTACGAATTTCATAATCTTTCCAAGCATTTCACCTAAGTTAAAACCTCCAATTCCCTGGTCGTCATCTGGCGAAATATTTTTAATTTGTTTCAGATATGTTTTTAATTCTTTTTCGAATGCAACAATATCATAATTATTAGGCAGGCTCAAACTCAAATATTGAATCGTTTCCCCTTGATTATATATCTTTTGAAATGTTGTAAACGGAATAAACACTTGATCTTTACTCTCTACAGGCGAAGAAGGTGTGTCGTAAACGCCGACAATTGTATAATAACTATCGCTAATTCTGATTTCTTTCCCTAAAGGTTTTGGTTTATCACCAAAAAATTGTTCGGCAACTTCAATTCCAATTACACAAACTTTCGATTCAGTTTTGATATCATCTTCATTGATAAACCGACCTTGAATAATATCTTTCCCAAACATTCGGTTTTGGTCTGGGTAATCTCCATTAACCGTGTAAAAATTATATTTTGTTCCGTAAGTTAATATTGAATTTGGTTTCGAGTTTCGAGGAGCTAACAACGAAATTTGAGGAAAACGAGCCTGAATTTGACGAACATCACTCATTTTCAATTCAATTGTGCGACCTTTTTGAAATCCTTGATATGGCATCGATGTCGTTCCTCCCCAAACAAATAATGAATTGGTTGCAGCATTTGCCAAATTACGGTCAAAACCATTTTGCAAACCACGTGTTACGCCTAACAATAAGACAAATAAAAACATTCCCCATGCGACACCAATCATCGTCAAAATAGTGCGCAATTTATTTTTGCGAATCGCCGCGTAGACTTCGCTCCAAGCATCTGGATCAAAAACAAATTTTATAAAGTTCATTATTCGTCTCTTAAAGCATCAATAGGTTTAATACGTGCTGCATTCAAAGCTGGAATTAATCCAGAAACTGTTCCTGCAACAAATAAAATAATACAAGCCATTACCAACGAATTAGTTTCTACACCTGGATTATAAATAAAATATTCTTCTAAGCTATCTCCAATATTTTCTACAACAAGTGCCGCTAAAGCAATTCCTATTGCTCCGAAAATAATTGTAATCATAATTGCTTCTTGTAAAATCAGTCCCAAAACATTGGCTGGTGTTGCGCCTAAAGCTTTTCGAATACCAATTTCTTTGGTACGCTCTTTTACACTAAACACCATAATATTTCCGATACTTACGATTCCTGCAATCAAACTTCCTCCACCAATTACAAATACAATAATTGTCAGAATCAAGAAAAATTGATTGGTATCTTCCATTGCATCAGCCGCATTTCGCACCCAAATTCCACCATAATCAGAAGGTGCAACATTATGTCGACCTTTTATATTATATTCAATTGCATTTGCAAGTTTAGAAATGTCAGCCAAAGCCATTCCATCTTTTGGTGTTACAATAATCGATGATACTTTATCTGTAGCATAAATCGTTCTAAACGTTGTAAAAGGTGCATACAAAGCACGCTCGGCATTATCACCACCATCTTTACTTTCGAAAACACCAACCACTTGATACATACTTGAACCTAATTGCAAATACTTACCAATCGCAATCTGATTTGGAAAAAAATCTTGCGCAACCAATCGTCCAATAACAATTGATTTGGACTGATTCTCCATATCTTTTTTATTGATAAATCGACCAAGCGTTACATTTTCATTAATCATTGATTCATATTCTGGATAAACTCCAGTAATTGAATAACTTCCTGAATTAGCTTCATTTCTAATCGTATCACTTTTCGAAATTGTACTTACAATCGATTTTATTTCATCTGGAAAAGAATGTTTAATAAAATCAAAATCTTTTACATCCAATTCAATTGTACGTCCTTGTTTGAAACCATTGTAAGGTTCTGTTGTTGTACCTCCGTTAACGGTAATATTTAATGAATTTGCTTTGAAAAATTCTTGTTGAAACCCGTTCTGCAAACCATTTCCCAATCCATACAATGTAATAAACACAAAAAGCGCCAAAGCGATTGTCAAACCCGACAATGCTGTACGCAATTTATTACTTGCAATGGACGACCATATTTCGCTCCAACGGTCTGTATCAAACATATTTTATATTTAAGATTCTTTGATTTATGATTTACGAAGTTTGAGATTCGAAAATCATTAAACTCTTACTTGTTCTACTTTTTCGTCACTTACAATTACACCATCTTTAAGACGAACAATACGTTTACACATATTTGCAATATCATCTTCATGCGTCACCATTACAATTGTTTTACCTTCGTCATTAATTTCTTGAATCAGGTGCATTACTTCTTGCGAAGTCTTTGTATCCAGCGCTCCTGTAGGCTCATCCGCCAATAACAATTTTGGTTTTGCAGCCAATGCACGCGCAATTGCAACACGTTGTTTTTGTCCACCCGAAAGTTCATTTGGCATATGAGTAGCCCAAGGCTCCAACCCCACTCTTTCCAGATAACTAAGCGCTATTTTATTTCGATCCGATCGTTTTACTTTTTGATAATACAACGGTAACGCTACATTTTCTAATACATTTTTGAAACTAATTAAATTATAAGATTGAAAAATAAATCCTAAAAATTTGTTTCGATAATTAGCCGCTTTAGTTTCGTTTAACTTCTCAATTCTAACACCGTCCAATTCATAAATACCTGTATCATGCTCGTCCAACATTCCAATGATATTCAATAAAGTTGATTTCCCCGAACCCGAAGATCCCATAATCGCAACAAATTCGCCTTCCGTAATCTCAAGGTTAATTCCTTTGAGTACGTGAAGTTTGTTTTTTCCCATTATGTAGGATTTATTTAAATCTCGAATAGATATCATAGATTGTTGTAAATTTCAATAAAGATAACAGATAAGTCGAAATTATAAGAAAAATGTTACAAGCAAGTTTAAGATTTATCTTATAAATAGCGCTAAAATATTTTTCAAAATTAATTTTCAATAATTTTTGAAAGTATAGAAATTTATATATATTTGTGTAAATAATAATTGCAATGAAATTAGAAGAATCAAAAGAAAAATTTGTTCAAACTTGGGGAACTTTCGCTGTTAACTGGGGAATAAATCGTACTATGGCACAAGTTCATGCATTATTATTAACTTATAGTGAACCGATTTCAACTGATCAAATTATGGAAGAATTACAGATTTCGAGAGGAAATGCAAATATGAACTTGAGAGCGTTGATGGATTGGGGAATTATACGAAAAGAGCTAATAAAAGGAGAACGTAAAGAATATTTTGTTGCCGATAAAGATGTTTGGTATTTATTCAAACAAATTACAAAGGAACGCAGAAAGCGTGAAATAGAGCCAGTAATTGATTTTTTAGATACATTAAAAAATATTGATGATCAATCTGATGACGCAAAAGAATTTGCTAAATTATTACAAGATTTATCTTCTGTTTCAACAAAAATCAATAATATAATGGACCTTGCCATCAAATCTGATGAGCATTGGTTGGTAGGAAAAATCACGAATTTGATGAAATAATCAATTCGTATTTTTTTGAATCACAAATTTCAAAAATTATTGAAAATTCAATATGTATAATATTATTTCGTATATCATTTATCTGATTATTACTTTCTACATCACCATTTTTATTGGTTGGAAAGTGTATAAAATTGGTTTTGTGTACTTGACAAACTTAATCGATAATCATTCTGTTTGTCAATCGATTAATAATCTTTTATTGATTGGATACTATTTGGTCAATTTAGGTTTTTCGGCAATAAGTTTACAAAACTGGGAACAAGTTGACTCCATTACCATCATGTTTTCTTCATTGTCCTACAAAATTGGATTTATATTATTAATCCTCGGAATATTACATTTTATTAATTTATCAATTATTTATATTGCAAGAAAAAGCAAAAAAATAAACACTTAAACACAGCAAATTATGACAAATTACAATCTAATTGCATATTTGGTTTACTTACCAGTGGCAATATTAATGACAATCGCAGTTTCTAACGTTTTATTCAAAAATGGAAAAATATTTATGTACGATATTTTTCATCAAAAAGAAGATATTGCAAGCGCAACAAATTCATTGTTCAAAATTGGTTTTTATCTTTTGAATATCGGTTTCGCCATGCTAATTGTTTACATGACTTCTATCGTTACAACCGAAGATTTAATTGTAAAATTAAGTACAAAAATTGGTGGTTTCGCCATTTATTTAGGAATAATGTTGATGCTAAACCTTTTCTTATTTATGAAAGGCAGACGACGATCTTTACAACAACAATATTTAAGAAGTTTAGAATCTTAACAAGAAAACCTCCCAAAAGTTAACTTTTGGGAGGTTTTTATTTTAAACTGGATCAACATCAACATCAATTCGTACCGAACGAAAAGCTGCAATTGTATGCAATTGATCTATTTTTGCTTGAATTAAATCTTTTACTTTTTGAGGTGATTGATTTGGTCGAATTTTAATCATCACATCTGTAATATACAAATTATTGATTCTTCCAATCGAAGGCGTTTCTGGACCAAGTAAACATTTTGCATCAAAACTTGGTTTAAGCAAAACGACTAATTGAGCCGCCGTTTTATCCAAACGCTCTTTATTTTTATGCTTGAAACGCAACTTGATTAACCGTGAATAAGGAGGATACAAGAATTCTTTTCGCTCATACAAAATATCTTTCATCGTTGGTGCATAACTGTAGGTTGTGACATTTTGCAAAATCTGATGTTCTGGCTGAAAAGATTGAATCAATACTTTTCCTTGTTCTTGACGACGACCTGCACGACCAGAAACTTGCGTTAACAATTGAAACGCTTTTTCGTGCGCTCTAAAATCAGGAAAATTTAACAAAGAATCTGCTCGAATAACACCAACAAAATTAACATTTCCAAAATCAAAACCTTTTGTAATCATTTGCGTTCCAATTAAAATATCAATTTCTTTGTTCTCAAAATCTTCGATCAATTTTTCGTACGCAAATTTCCCTCGCATCGAATCGACATCCATTCTTCGAACTTTTGCTTCAGGAAAAATTGTTTGAACTTGCTGTTCTATCTGCTCCGTTCCCAAACCTTTTGTATTCAATTCGTGCGAACCACAACTCGGGCAACGCAAAGGTTTTGCTTGTGCATAACCACAATAATGACATTTTAGTTGATTAGAGAATTTATGATATGTTAAACTGACATCGCAATTTGGACATTCGGGCGTATGACCGCACGTATTACATTCCATAATTGGCGCATATCCACGACGATTCTGAAATAAAATGACTTGCTTTTTTTGATGCAATTGATTGAAAATTTCATCACGAAGTGTATGCGAAATATCTTCTGTAATTTCTTTTTCCTTTTGCGCTTTTTTGAGGTCAATCAAATTAATTTCGGGTAATTTTATACTCCCAAAACGTTCAGTTAATTCGACATAACCATATTTTTTATTTTTCGCATTATAATAACTTTCAGCCGAAGGTGTCGCTGAACCTAACAAAACCTTCGCATTCATCATTCCTCCAAGCAACATCGCCATATCGCGCGCATGAAAAAATGGTTTTACATCCATTTGTTTATAAGAAGATTCGTGCTCTTCATCCACGATAATCATTCCCAAATTATCAAAAGGCAAATACAACGCTGTTCGTGGACCAATGATAATATCAAAATCGCCATTCAAGGTTTTCTGCCACAATTCTACACGTTCATTTTGATTGAATTTCGAATGATAAACTCCTACTCTTTCTCCAAAATGTTTTTTGATTCGATGAACAATTTGCGTTGTCACAGAAATTTCTGGTAATAAGTACAACACTTTATTTCCTTTCGCAATTACTTGCTCCATCAATTTTAGATAAATTTCTGTCTTTCCGCTTGACGTTACGCCATGTAACAAAACAGTCGATTTATCTTTAAAATCTTCTTTAATTAGATTCAAAGCTTCAGTTTGTTTCAAGGTCAATTCAGCAATTTCAGCAACTTCTTTCTCATCTTCATCTACACGAGAAGTTTGATGTTGATAAATTTCAACTGCTCCTTTTTCTGCTAAAGATTTAAGTACAGCATTTGTCGCACCTTGTTTTATAAAATCTGCAACTTTTAGCGGTTTTTCTTGTGATTGCGTTTCTAACGTAATCAATTGCAACAAGGTTTCGCGCTGTTTTGGTGCTTTATTTAATTGATTTAAAATCTCGATAAAGGCAGTTTCATTTCCTTTTAAATCTGGATGTAATCGGACATAATTATCAATTTTTGGCGTATATTTTTCGTTCAGTTTTTCATCTAACCGAATAATTCCTTTATCAATTAATAATTTAAGTGTTGGAATTGCTGATTTCTCGTCTACAATTAAAGCTGCTTCTTCAACTGAAATGATTTCACGCAATTTCAACGCTTCAAAAACTAAGAATTCATAATCATTTAGCTCTTCAATTGTTTCATAATTTGGATTAATTAATCGAACAAAAGTTTGAGATTCTAATTTTAATGCAGAAGGAAAAGCATTTCGAAAAACATCGCCCAGTGAACACATATAATAATTCGCCATCCATTCCCAAAAATTAATTTGCGTTTGCGTCACCAAAGGTTCATCATCCAAAAAAGCATGAATCGCCTTTGTTTTGTATAATTCTGGCGCATTTTGATGAATAGAATGTACAATTCCTGTATATAATTTTTGCGTTCCGAAAGGCACGGAAACACGCTGACCAACTTTAATTTGCTGTAAATCAATTTCAGAAAGATGGTATGTAAATGTTCCATTTAATGAAAGTGGTAAAATAATTTCGGCAAAATAATTCGTTGTCATTTTATATGATTAAAAACGCAAGTTAAACATTTTTTTGTGTTAAGAATGAAGATTACAATTGCTTAAAATTTCACAAATTATTAATATTTCATTTTCAGATAGTTTGAAGAATTAATACTAATTTTAAGAGAATTCAAAAACTATCATTATGTTACATGCCATTTTAGATCAGATTTCGGAATCGGAAAAACCAATTATAAAAATCATTTTCAGAAATGATGATACGCGTGTTGTTGCTTTTGGACTAAAAAAAAGTTTGAAATTAATCGATCATCAATTACCTGTAAATGCAAAAATTTTAATGCTGAAAGGTGAAATAGAAATTGATTCAAAAATTGAGATTGTCAATTTAAAAGAATTTGACGAATATATTCTTCCTCCAAAAGTTATTCATCAAGTGACTTCCTTACAAGATTCGATGATGTTGGTTATTCTAAATTTTAATAAAAAAAGTTTTTAAAATATAGTTAAACTCTATTTATTTACACTATAAAAAACTTTATATTTATGATTATTAATTTATCAAAATATGAAACTACTTTTCTCATTAACTACTCTCCTTACCTTAGCCCTATCTTCTTGCAGTACAAGTATTAAACACGATCGATTATTTACTGGAACGATTGTGAGAGATTGTACAGGAACTTACATTCGTGTTGATGACAAAGAGGATTATTTGGTTTGTAACAATGAAATATTTTCAGACAAAAAAGAAGGTGAAACCGTGAGTGTTATTTATGATTTTGAAAAAACATGCAAAGAGTTAGAAAATAAAGCAACTTGTATGATGTATCATGAACATAAAGGCAAGATTAGAATCAAGAAAAATAATAATTAATCAAAAAATCCACTCAAATTGAGTGGATTTTTGCTTTATATAAAATACGATTATTTCGATTTTTTACGACGCTCTAATTCTTTTTCAATCAGCATCAATTCGCGTCCTGTTTGTCCTGCAACAGAAGTGTTTTCTTGTGCTCGACGAACCAAGTAAGGCATTACTTCTTTGATTGGCCCGTAAGGTAAATATTTTGCAATATTGTATCCTAAATGCGCCAAGTTGAATGAAATATTATCACTCATTCCAAATAATTGTCCAAACCAGAAATTTGGATTATTTTTCTCAATTCCGTTTTCGTTCATCAATTTGATTAACAATTCGCAACTTTCTTCGTTGTGCGAACCTGCGAATAAACCAAAACGCTCGTGATGAGAAGCAATAAATTCTAACGCTAGATTATAATCTCTATCCGAAGCTTCTTTGTTTGGTTGAATTGGAGATGGATAACCTTCGGCTTGCGCACGTGCACGCTCTTTCTCCATATATGCTCCACGCACAATTTTGAATCCTAAGAAATATCCTTCGCGCTCTGCTTTTGCATGCATTTCTTTCAAATAAGCCAAACGATCATGACGATACATTTGCAACGTATTCCAAACTAATGCACGTTTTGTGTTATATTTCACCATCATTTCGTCAGTCAAATCATCTGCAGAACCTTGCATCCAAGTTTCTTCTGCATCTACCATGATATTAACATCCAAATCATATCCTTTTTGACATACTGCCTCGAAACGTTGACGAATATTAGCCCAAGATTTTTCTTCTTCTGCAGTTAACGTTTGTTTCTTCCCTACTTTTTCAAATAATTCGATTCGACCAAATGCAGTTGGTTTAAATACTACAAATGGAATTGATTGATTAGATTTTGCTAAATCAACCAAGTGTAACATAACGTCACGAACTTCGTCAAATTGTTTTTCTTCTGTTAATCCTTCGATAGAATAATCTAAAATAGAACTTACGTGATATTTAAATAATTCATTTGCGACAACCACACCTTGTTCTGCCGTTTCTCCTCCTACAAATTGTTTGTAGATTGTTTCACGAATTACAGGTTTTACGAATGGGATATCTACCGCAAATGGTAAATTAAAAAACTTAGTTCCAAAACTTGTCAATGCGGGGCTTCCGATTAACTTGTATAAGTAATACGCTTTCTTTAAATCTTTATCTGATTTCGATTCGAAAGCAAACTGTGTATTGTCGAATAAAGACATGTGAGTTAACTATTTTTTGTGTTAATATAACGTTACAAATTTATAATTAAAACCTGATTAAACTAAAAAAAACCTACAAGAAATTCTTGTAGGTTTTTGATATATTTTAAAGATTGCAAATAGTTGCCTATTCTTATCCTTTTTTAGCGTATTTGCTTCTGAATTTGTCGATACGTCCTGCAGTATCAACCAATTTAGTTTTACCTGTGTAAAATGGGTGAGATGTAGAAGAAATCTCCATTTTGATTAATGGGTACTCTACTCCGTCAACAACTAATGTAT
Organism: Empedobacter sp. GD03861; assembly: GCF_029840885.1. Lineage (NCBI taxonomy): Bacteria > Pseudomonadati > Bacteroidota > Flavobacteriia > Flavobacteriales > Weeksellaceae > Empedobacter > Empedobacter sp. GD03861. The sequence continues at coordinate 4,172 of NZ_JAOCDJ010000047.1, read as the reverse complement.
CTTTAGTATCAGCACAAGATTTTGTGATGAACACATCTTCGTTAGACATATCTTTGAATGCTACCAAACGGTAATTTGTTGGGTGGATATCTTTTTTCATTTTTTTAATCTTCTTTGTTAACTTTATTGGAGTGCAAAGATAATATTATTTACAGAATGTTACAATCAATTTTATTGAAAAAACATTTAAAACAATACATTAAGCAAATTTAATTTCGAGTGTAATGGGCTTCTTAAAATTAAACCTGCACTTCTTGTACACATTTTTCGTGGTGCAAATATAAACATTTTAGTAATTCGTACAAATATTTTTGGTGAATCTATTCATAAAAATCTATTTTTTATCTTTGTCCATCTACAATAAAACCTATTATTTGCTGTTTAAACTTATATAATGAATCATAATTTTATGAACGTAAAAACATTAATCGCCGGACTTGGTATTGCTTCTTTGATTGGTTTTCAATCTTGTCGCGATGATTTTGACTATGATCCAATTAGTTCTGAATTGCGCTTTAGCAAAGATACCGTTTCCGTAGATACCGTATATAATTTCTCTAAATCTGAAACCTATCTGCTTAAAATTTATAATCCTGAGAATGATGATCGCGTGATTCCAAAAATATATTTGACACGTGGAAATAATTCATTTTTCAATATAAATGTAGACGGAAAAGCAGGAACAAGTTTCGAAAATGTGCCGATTCGCAAAAAGGATAGTTTATTTATTTTTGTTGAAGTAAATGCTCAAGAAGCGCCTCTTAATCCGCTTTACGATGACGAAATTAACTTTAAAACAACCAATTCTTCTAAAAAAATCAAGTTACTTTCTTGGATAGAAAAAGCTAAAATTCATACAAAAGATGCTACAATTTCTTCTGCAAATTGGAATATGGACGAAGCCCAAGTAATTGACGGAAATTTAACTATTACAAGTGATTTAACAATTGATAAAGGTGCAAAAGTTTATTTCAAAAAAGGAGCAAGTTTAACAGTTGGAAACAATGCAAAACTTACTGTAAATGGAGCTTTGAATGAAGAAGTGAAATTTCGTTCAGCTCGTCATGATAATAAATACGATTCGATTCCTGATCAATGGAACAAAATCGAACTAGCTCCAAATAGTACATCAAAAATCAATTATGCAAAAATTATTGGTGCAGATACTGGTTTACACGTAAATAATTCGAAATTAGATATTAGTAATGCTAAAATTGTTAATAATCAATCGTATGGAATTTTAGCAACAAACGCTACAATTACAGGTTACAACTTGGTGATGAATAATAGTAATTTGGCAACTTTAGCAATAGAATATGGTGGTTCGTACGAATTTTATCATTCTACTTTTGCCAATTATTACAATTTTGCGACAAGTGCTGGTCCAGCTTATTCGCTTTTCTTGAGTAACGAAAACAATGATAAAAATGTTTCGGCTTTGACAAAAGCAACGTTCGGAAATTGTATTATATATAATGAACGCACGCCAAATGCTATTTTATTGGATAAAAAAGATGGTGCGGCTTTCAATTATTTATTTGACACCAATGTTATTCACAATGCGGATACTTCAGTATTAAATGTGACAACTGCGCCAAATTTCTTGGCAAGTATTACGTTAGATCCGATGTTTGAGAATACAAATTATTTCGCAAATAAATTAGCTGTGAAAAATGAATCACCTGCTAAAGGGAAAGGAAAAATATCTTTTGCGCAACAATATCCGTTAGATTATAACGGACAACCTCGAGGAACAACTCCTACAATTGGAGCATTTCAATAAAATAAATAAGGTCGAGTAAAACTCGACCTTATTTATTTATTATTTAACTGAACAGATACTTTTCCTTTAAAATCATCTCCTTTAAAATTGATTCTATAACTTTTATAAGATTCTAAATGAATAGATTCTTTTTTATTCATTTTTCCTTTCGAAGCACTACCTATTTGAGTTAATTCTTTTCCTGTATAATCTACAATCGAAAAATCCATTAAACCATTTTTTTGTTTCACTTCATAATCTAATTCAAGTTCTATATCTTGATTTGTTTTCAAGAAATAATAAACTTCTCCTTGCATTTGTGTAAAGTCCAAAACGATTTGATTATTATTTCGTCTAATCACTTTTGTTGCTGAATATGTTGTTCCTTCTGTTTTATAAATTCCATCAATACTCAAATATCTTGACGCATTCGTTGACACATTCGAAACAGTTGAAATTGTCACGCAAGATTGCACCAACATCACTGCAAAACACAATAAAATAAATTTTCTCATAACATCATATCTTTACTATTAAGATGCATGTTTTATAAAAAAGTTACAACAAAGATTTAAATTCTATTCGTTATTTCTCGTACCAAAACACCAACAACTCCTAAAATAACCACCTCATCATTTTCGTGTATTTGAACACAATCTTTGTAATTTAGATTTATCGCAATCAGTTTATTGTTTATTTTATCAAAGCGTTTCAACGTATAATCTTCATTATTAACAGAAACAATAATATCATCGTGATGCAACGGAATAAGATCTGTCCGAATCACCAAAATATCATTTTTTTGATAAACAGGATACATCGAATCTCCACCAACGACAATCAAAAAAGTAGATTCGGGATGCGTTAAATAACGTTCGTCCAAACTTATTCTATCGTCCACAAAATCTTCTGCAGGTGAAGGAAATCCAGCATTTACATGACCAAAATTCGGAATATATTTTTTCTCACCATCTGTATTTATAACAAAAAGGTTGAGTTCTTTGTCTAACATTTTTATCTCTCCATTCATTTTTTCTATCGTTTAATACACCACCAACAAATCTTTCCACTTGGTTGTATAACAAGGTGATAAATTATTTTGACGCATTTTCCACGTTTTATTCAAATCTTGCGAAGCTAATTTTATTTTTGCCGCACCAAATTTTTTGTTCAACAAATCGATGACTTTCATCAAATCTGGGTGATTTGGATTTTCTTCTTCAAAAAGCGATAATTGTTTTTGATCTGACGAAACAATTCCAGACACCACTACTCCAGCCTTTTTGTACTCATAACCATCTTTATAAATTTGCTCAAACGCTTTAATTGCAAATTTGGACAACGTTATACTTGAATTCGATTCGTAAGGTAAATGGACCGAAATTGTACGGTAATATTGTGGTTTATTTCTATCAAAATTATTGGTCTGAATAAAAACTGTAACCAAATTGCAAGAAGAATTCTGTTTCCGAAGTTTCTCTGCACACGAAACCGCAAAAGTAGCAACACGCTCTTTTACATATTCAAAATCGTTGGTATATTCTTCAAAACTACGCGTCGTTGCAATACTTTTCTTTGCCGAAATCGTTTCTAAATCTAACACCGCTTCACCTAACAAATCTTTTTTCAAACGCAAACCTACTATCGAAAATTCTTTCCGAAGAAAATCATCTTTTAATTGTACAAAATCCAACGCTTTATTGACACCAATCATTCTCAAACGTCGTGACATTCGTCGTCCAATTCCCCAAACATCTTCGATATTTAGCCATTTTAACGCTTTATGGATTTGTTCTTGAGTCTGAATAATATAAACCCCTTGATGAACTTCTGGAAATTTTTTCGCAATATGATTCGCTAATTTCGCCAAGGATTTTGTTGGAGCAATTCCTACACAAACTGGCAATTTTGTAAATTGATATATTTTAGATTTGATTTCTAATCCGTAATTTTTCAAATCAAAACGATCAAATCCATTCAATTTTAAGAAACATTCGTCTATCGAATAAATTTCCTGATCAGGCGAATACAACGATAAAATCGATATTACACGATTGCTCATATCCGCATATAATTGATAATTTGACGAAAAAACTTTGATTTTTTTCTGTTCAAAAATACGTTGAAATTGATGCGCAGGCGCACCCATTGGAATTCCAGCTAACTTTGCTTCGGCAGAACGCGAAATTACACAACCATCATTATTAGACAATACTACAATTGGCTGATGAAGAAGCTTCGGTTGAAAAACACGATGGCAACTGGCGTAAAAATTATTACAATCTATCAATGCGAACATAATACAAAGTTGAGAAGTTAAAACGCCACATTGTGTCATCGAAAATGTTAAATTATTCAAAAATAAAAAACCACTCAAATGAGTGGTTTGTATCCTTATTTAATTTTATAT
>NZ_JAOCDJ010000046.1:0-15339 GCF_029840885.1 Empedobacter sp. GD03861 | reverse complement strand
TATTTTATCTCTCCATCTTCGTTTTCTAAATCAGGTTTTATACCTTCTATAAAATCTTCATAAGTAAAAGATTGATGAAAAGTAACAAATTCATAATTTTTTATAAGTTTATTTGGAGAAGGATTAAAATTTTTAAAAGAATTAAATATTTCAATAATTTCAGGATATAATTCTTCAACTAACTTTAAATCGATCGTCCAAATAGAATTCTTATCTTTTGAAAAATATAGTGGGTTCTGTCTTTTTTCAACATTTACATTCGGACAATCGTTGACTGTATGCGCTTGTAATTGTCCCCAAATGGTTGGAACTATTGTCTTTGATGCAGATTGAGACTCTTTAATTTTAATTAGTTCATGATCATATATTTCAGTTACTCTTGCTTTATTAATATCTAATAATACAATTGTAATAACTTGCCACCAACTCAAAGGTTTAACTAATTCATTCAAAAACTGCTCTCTAGATAACGAGTTTTCTCGTACGGTAAATAAATCAAAGAATTTTTGTTTTAAAGAATACGTTTTTCCTGTTCCAGGAGGACCGTAAAGTATTTGGTTAAGAGGCTGTTTCATTATTTTTTCTTCAGATTCTTTAATAATTGTATTTAGATTGTTTATACTATAACTAGGATCACCTAAAACTTTCTTAATTTCATTAATCTTCTCTAATCTTTTTTGAAAATTATCTTCTGTGATTAAAAATCGATCTTCTAATTTATATGATTTTAATAATTCTAAAGCTTTAGATCTAAACTCGTTTAAGTAAAAGCCAAGATTTTCAATATAGTTTTTAGGATCGTCGAATTGAAAATATCCAACATTTTCGTTATTTAGCTTTATGTCGAAAATTTCGGAGAGTTCTTTATGGAAACTAATTTCTTCGTTTGTAAAATCTCCTTTTTTAAATGAAATTTCGATATAATTAGTTTGTTCTCCTTCTTTATTTGAACCTACAACAAATCCAATTGTTTTTATTTTACGCGCATTATCCCCTTTTCTGAAAAGTGGTACATAAATATAGTTTGAACCTTGAAACCATTGACCTTTTTCTAATCGTTTTACATCTTTTGCTTGCGGGCTATCTCTTTCTCTTAGTGAAAAAGTAAAATCTGGATGATCTTTCTTAAAATCAAGAAGTAAATCCAATAATTCATCTGAAATCTCAAGTAATTTTTTCTGTTCCATTTTTACCTATTCTTCTTAAAATTTTCTGCTTGTTCTAATACATTCTTATACACATCATCCTGCGTAATAGGAGGGTAGCCGTATTGATGTAATTTAACGATGATATCCATCTTAAGTTGTGCTTTAATATCATCACGGTCGCACCAATCGGGATATTTGGCTGTATTTTCTACAATTATTTTTATTTCACGAGCAAGCTCTAGCATTTTGTCGTTATCGAATTCAAAACCGTATTGTTTGCAAATCATGTCCAAAATATCGTAAAAAGCTTTTTCTTCATAGTCGATGCCTAAATCTTGGAACGAATCCATTTCAACTCGAAGTTTGATAATTAAGTCCAACATTTGTTCTGCTGTATCAAACTGAATGCCTTCATAATCTAAAATATCACCTTCGCTACGTTCGTTGTAACGGTTGATGATGGATTGTAAACGTTCTGAAAAATCTTGTCCTTTTACTTTATTCACCTTTTTAAAATCGTTGATGGTTTGTTTTAATAAACGTTCTAAGATTTTAATTTTGGTATTCGGTAATTCTAGGTTAGAGATTTTCTCAATGAATTTATCGTTGAATAAATCAATCGCATTTGCCTTATTATCATCGAGCTTAAATATTTCTTCAACTCCTTCCGAAATAATAGCTTCTTCTACCAATTTAGCCACTTTAGCATTCATTTGAGCTGTATCAGGTGCTTCGCCTTTTGTCAATTTTACCACAATAGATTTCACCGCAAAATAGAAATGTAACTCATCGACTTCTTTAGGCGTGAACAATTCAGAACCACTCACCAAATTATAGGCTGATTTCAATTTCTTCGTTACATTCACAAAGAATTTTTCTGAATCTTCAGTTTGTAAAACCAATTCAGAAGCTTTGTTTAAACAGCTTAATCGTTTAACGGGATTACCTTGGTAATAATCAGTAGCATCAAATTGATGAAAATATTGACGTAATAAATCCATTTGATCTCTAACGATGATTTCAGCTTGATTTAAGTCCTCAAAATCATCGTCGGCCGTTTGATTATTGAACATTCCTAATGCCTTATTCAGATTCTTTTTGATTCCTATGTAATCAACTACTAATCCGCGATCTTTTCCTTCGTATTTACGATTGACACGAGAAATGGTTTGTATTAAATTGTGTGTTTGTAAAGGTTTATCAATATAAATGGTATCTAAGAAAGGAACATCAAATCCTGTTAACCACATATCTACGACAATGGCAATTTTGAAGTTGGATTTGATTTGCTTGAATTGTCGGTCTAATTCTTTTCGTTCATCTTTATTACCCAAAAGTTCCCAAAGCTCTTTTTCATCATCTTTATTGCGTGTCATCACCATTTTAACACGCTCTATAGGTTTAATTTCTTTTTGTTCTTTGGCGGTTAAACCTTCAGGAAGCATCATTTCTCCCCATTCAGGTCGTAAAGCTAAAATCTCTTTATATAGTTTATATGCAATGCCACGAGATGCACATACAAACATTACTTTGCCGGCTACCGTTGCGTTTTCTTCCAAACGATTTTCATAATGTTCCACAAAGTCTTTCGCAATAGCTTTTATACGGTCACCATCTCCTAAAACAACTTCCATTTTAGCAATGGCTTTTTGACTGGCTTCTACATGATATTCAGATGCGCCTTCGGCTACTGCATTTTCGTAATAATTTTCAATTTCTTGAACTTTATTGTAATCTAAATTGACTTTAGCGGCTCTTCCTTCATAAACCAAACGAACGGTAATTTCATCATTTACCGATTCGAACATGGTGTATTGATCAACCACATCTCCAAACACTTCTAACGTTTTGTCGATAGGTGTTCCTGTAAAGCCAACATAAGTAGCATTGGGCAAAGAATCGTGTAAATACTTGGCAAAACCATAGGATTTGGTTACACCTTTTTCTTCGTCAATTTTTACTTTTAAGTCTAAATTGACTTGTGAACGGTGAGCTTCATCCGAAATACAAATGATATTGGTACGATCGGATAAGATTTCAGCATCTTCGGCAAATTTCTGAACCGTAGTTAAAAACACACCGCCACTTTCTCTACCACGCAAACGCGCGCGTAAATCGGCTCTCGATTCGATATTGATGATATTTTCATCTCCAATAAATTTCTTGGCATTGGTAAAATCCTTCGACAATTGATCGTCTAAATCTGTACGATCAGAAATGATAATAATCGTTGGACTTGCAAAATCTGTTGAACGCATCAATAAACGTGTTAAATACAACATCGTAAAACTTTTACCACAACCCGTAGCACCAAAATATGTACCTCCTTTACCATCACCTTGTGGTTTACGGTGGACTAAGATGTTTTGATACAACTTATTTGCCGCATAATATTGCGGATAACGACACAGAATTTTATCATCTCTTTTAGAATTATCTGGAAACAATACAAAATGATGAATAATATCGACCAATCTTGTTTGGTTTAACATTCCATGTACAATAGAAGTTGTGGTTTCTATACCTGTTAAGGCTTTCTTTTCTGCTCCAGTAATTTTATTCCAACCGTAGTAAAATTCGTAAGGAGAAAATACTGTTCCGGCTTTGTTATTCACCCCATCACTAATCACACAAAACACATTGTATTTTAGTAATTCGGGGATATCTCTTTTGTAACGTGTCGTTAATTGCTTGTAAGCATCGTGAATGGTAATTTCTTCTTCTATCGCTGTCTTAAATTCAAAGACGACGACAGGAATTCCATTGATGTATGAAATCAAATCAGGAATACGTAGTTCGCTTCCTTGAATTTCCAATTGATTGACAATTTTGAAATTATTATTTTCGGTATTTTCAATATCAATATAACGAATGTGTAAATCTTTCTTTGATGGGTCGTTTCGTTTAAAAATCAATCCATCTGCTAAAAGCTTACAGATGTATTTGTTAGATTCGTATAGGGTAGAAGTGCTCTGAAAAGCCAACTCATTGATTAAAGTTTCAACTTCTATTTCTTCTAAATCGGGATAGCTGTTGAAAAGAAAAGTATGTAAATCTTCTTTGAGTAAAACTTCTTGGTTAGAAGTTCTTGTTAATTCTTTTCCGTTAATATAGTGATAGCCTTCTGTTTCCAGAAGGCTTATAAATGCTTTTTCTAATTGTGATTCGATGTATTTCATAATAGGTTATATTCATCGTTTATTTCCGTTGAGGCTGTTGGGGCTGTTGGGGCTGTTGGGGCGAATTGCAATTCGCCCTTACTATTTTCGCCCTTACTATTTTCACCCTTACTATTTTCACCCTTACTATTTTCGCCCTTACTATCTTCGTCCTTACTATCTTCGTCCTTACTATCTTCGCCCTTACTATTTTCACCCTTACTATTTTCGCCCTTACTATCTTCGTCCTTACTATCTTCGCCCTTACTATTTTCACCCTTACTTATGCTATTACTGTGATAGGTTATATTCATCGTTAATCCATCGTTTAGGATTTTCAATAATGTAATTTCTGATATTGATATAAGCCTTTTCATCTCTTATGATATGTTCATAGTAGTTACGTTGCCAGATCTTATATGCTAAGGATTTTATGATTTCCCTCGTTGGATTAGTTGGGAAAGTTGGGGCGGTTGGGGCGAATTGCAAATTGCCCTTACAGTATTCGCCCTTACTTTCTTCGCCCTTACTTTCTAGTTCTTTTATTTTTTTTATTGTAGCTATTTTATAGCCTCTTACGATTGCACCTATGGTTTGGGAAGGCGATTTAAATGTGCCGACAATATTGCAGGATTCTATAGGATATAATATTTCTATAATACCATGGATATGATTAGGCATTACGACAAATTCGTGCAATACAACATTATTTCGTACTTCCTGCGTATGTAACCACTCATCAGCTGCAATTTGCCCAAATTCATTCATACACATGATGCCATCTTTTATAGTACCAAACAAATGCGCTCTATCTTGACAAACTAAAGTAACAAAATACAATCCTGCTTGACTATAATCATAGCCAACCAAACGTATCGATCTTCGATGATGTTTATGAGGGTTGTATTGTTCCATAACTTAGCTATTTAAAAGTATAATATACTGATAGTTTTTTGTTGGGGCGAATTGCAATTCGCCCATACTAACTTCGCCCACTGTTTCAAAAAAATTGATTACTCCTCTATCACCAAAAGACTTATAAAAGCTTGTTCTAATTGTGATTCGGTGTATTTCATTGGTTTATTGGGCTTCAATTAGGTTATGAAAACCGTCCTTAATCTTTTTCAAATGGTCAAATTGCCTATGAATTCCATCTATTCCTTCAATTTTTAATTCTTGGTGTCTAAATACATCAGAAATTTGCCAAGAATGTTTTTGAGCTGGTATTAAATGTGAAACAAAAATATTTAAATCTTCCATTTTATAACAAAATGCTTCTTTATTCCTTATTGTGTCGTAAATGCATTGTGAATTAAATTGTTTATCAGAAATACATTCTGCTAATTTTTCAAAACCATCCTTATCAAAATCAAATAAAAAAGCTATTTGTTTTTGGTTTGCAAGATTCTTAAAAAACGGTATTGCTTTAAATATTCTTACTAGATTAGGCATATTGCCACATCCATTGGAATCAATGAATTTGATTCTATCATCGCCTTTAATTGATTCAAAATTTTTAACATCATTGTTTCCTTCAAGGAATACAATCATATCATATTTTGTATTAAATACATCTTCTAAAATTCCAAATTCTCCATGATAAACAAACTTTGGAGCTAGTCGCTTCAAAATCTCTCTTTTTCCATTCTCATCATTAGCACACTTAAGCTCACGAGAATCTGTTAATTCAAACAATTCCTTAGGCTCAACTTCAACTACAGTTGATGGAGAATGAGTGGTAAGAACTACATTAATATTTTTGAATTGCTCTTTAATAACGTAAATATACATTTCAGCTAACTGAGGATTCAAGTTAGCATCAAACTCATCAAGCATTATAAGTTCTAGTTTTGATTCTTTCGCAGCAAAATAATAACAAATTAGTTCAAATATAATTTTTTCACCACTAGATAATGAATCAAAGTGAATGTAATTTTTTAATGGCTTATCATATCTATCAAATGCTATTTCATAGTTTGATTCAAAACTTTGAGGTGGTACTAATACATATTTAAAATGTCCATTTTTACAGTACTTTTCAAGTTCTTCATTAATTTCCTCCCATAATTTTTTTGTTTTAGTTTTTGAACTTTTACTTTTAAAATCCTGAAATATCTTATTAGACATTTTTTGAACTATAGATTCGATCGAACGAAATTCTTTTGTGATTAAATCGTATATATATTTTTTTAAAGTATGTTCGCTAGAAATCTTGGATTTTTTCCTAAGTTCAATTTTTAAATCATCCTCAATTTTTTTACGCATTTTATTAATAATCTCTCTTTGTACTTCATTAAAACCTAAAGCATAAAATTTTTCCAAAATATTACCACCCTTTTGGATTCCAAAAATAGTTGAGTTATTAACTTTATTTTTATTAAGTTCAGTAATTAACTTTTTATCAATTTGATGGGAGGTAGGAATTCCCAATTCTTTTTTTATATTATCTAGATCATCAAATTGATAATCAGCTAATAGATTAGCAATACCTTCTAAATACAAATAACCATTAGCGTAATAAATACTTCCTACATCGAATAAAGCAGAATAAAAATCAGTTTTATCTAAAAAAGGAGAATTTACTCTACCTCTTCTTCTAAGACCTATGGATTCAATCTCTTTTATAATGTTCTCTAAAGAAATTTCGTCATTTGAATTTGAGCCTATTAACTTTCTTCTATCACCATTTTGGAAATCATTGTTTTGTAAAGTCTTTATAAAGCATTTGCTTCTATCAGAATAATTTTCATATAAATACTTCAGTATCGTAGATTTTCCTGAACCATTTAATCCAGTAATAACAGCTAAGTTGGTATTGAATTCCAAATTAATATTATTCGCTATTCCTTTATATCCTTTAGGTACTGAATATCTAGATTTCTTCATTTATTATAGTCTTTCTTAAGTTTATAGTAGTTTAATTTTCGTTTACCCCTCCAACGTTGCTAAGCGACTTAACAACAACGATTGTAGTTGGGAGTGTTTTGTATTTTTTACCCAAAGAAGCAATGGAACTGATCTTCTTTTATAATCGCTAATAAATCTTGTAAATTATCAGCAATTGGGTGTGGCTCATACAACTCCCATATGCCTGAAGCACGCATCCAATACAGTTTCCATTCATTTGTGGTTTTTGTATAGCGAATTTTAGCAAATTCTGATTGGATTAGTTCGTTCGGATTATTCCAAAATGGACGAATCGTATATAAAATAGCAGTATTCTTTTCCCAAGAATACCCAAAATCTAATTGTTTGCGTATCTCGTGATCTTCTGGTCGTAAGCTTTCTACAAATTGTTTAATATATGCTTCGCTAATACTAATTTCTTTTCCCATTTGTGTTGATTTTTATAGTAATTTAGTTTTTCTTTACCCCTCTAACGTTGCTAAGCGACTTAATAACAACGATTGAAGTTGTGTGAGTTGTTTATTTTGGTCTTTTAAATTGTAAACTTGATAAAAACAATTTTTAAATATATTTTCCATTTTATCCTCAATCTCTTTTGAACCAAATATAATTTTTCTGAATTTTAAATCTTCATCAAATGTAATCTGTGGAAATGTACCTGATCTTCCTTCTGCAGAATCTTGAAAATCTTTAATCGTCTCATCAGATATTAAATAATAATATATTCTATATAATCCCAATTCATTATTTAATCTTCTTAATACCATTAATTTAGTAGAAACCACATAATCATCTGCATCATTTCTTACCAATGCAAATCTTCTATTGTTCGGTCTGATTTCACTATACAATATGTCATCCTTTTTGATAGATTTTTTAGCCTGACCTGGCATTTCATCCACATTCATATATTCAGAATGTAAAAATTCACCATTTAATATATCTGATGTATTAAAAAAGATTAATTGTTTCTTCTTAAAATCATGAGACTTAGAGAAACTTTGAATAAAGTTCCCTAATTCTTTCACCTCCCAACCTTCAGGAATTTCCTTTTCTAATTCTTGGTTGTACACCATTTTCCCTGCCGTCCTTAACTCCGTTTGCGGGGCAGGTAAACTGGTTTTTAGTTGAGTAATTCCGCCTGCTTTTTCAATTTGCCTGCTTATCCAAGTTCTACCATAGCCTGTTTTTAAATCTTTTTCTCTTTTTGCAGCTTCTTCCTTTGTTGCAAAACTTTCCCAATGAATAACTTTTAAAGGTTTATTAAGTTTTGTCCATTCAGCACCTTCTCCCATATAGTGTTCGTAAAACCTACGGTATAAATCATTCGTCATTCCTTTATAAACAGAATCGTTCTCACATAAGATAAGATATACAAACCAAGTTTTGCCATCTGAAACGGGTAAACCACCGACCCTACTATATGTACAAACACTTCCTATCTTAGTAATATATTCATCGATTGGCAGATTTTGGTTTACCTGCCCGTGAGGACGATAGCTCGAAGGAAGGCAGGGAAATTCAAAATCAACAAACCATTGCTTGTACAACGTTTGCGCAGTGGCTTCTAACTTCTCGCAAATCTGTTCGTTGACTTTTATTTTGTTTGCTACTGCTTGGTATTGGGCTACAATTTCGCGTTGTTTTTCGATGGATGGAATTCTAATTTCAATTGATTTTAATGCATCTAAACTTAATCCACCACGTACGTCTGCATCTGTATAAAACCAACATTGTCTATCAAATTCACTTCTACGAAACCAAAGCATTAAATATTCAGGAATTACATTTTCATCTGTAACTTCAAATACATCGTAAGCTGGAGAAACAATAAATGGATAATCAAATGTAGACATTGAAATTGGTAATCGTTTATCTCTTCCAACGTGCATTCTATTACATGCAAATTGATTCTTTACAACTACTTTATATTTTTTTAAATCCACTCCAATAGTGTTTGCTACAGAAGGCATAAAGTATTTATCAATATTAATTCCGTAAAGAATAGTTGCTATACCATCTACATTTTTATTGGAAATAAATTTGACAATATCTCCTAACTTTTTATAACTCATAGCCCAACGATTTAAACACGTTTGCTACTTCTTGTTTCAAGGTTTCTTCTTGCTGAAACAAGTCTTTCAATTCGGTTTGCAACGTTTGCATTTTCGTATCGTAATCAATGTTTTCGTCACGGTTTACAAACGCTATGTATTTACTTGGTACCAACGAATAATCTTTTTTACGGATTTCCTCTAAGGTTGCAGAGTAACAATATTCGGGTTCATTCGCATAAGTCGTTTCAAAATCTTTTTGTTGCCAGTTATGATAGGTTGCTGCTATCTGCTCAATTTCTTGTTCAGCAAACTGAATGAATTTCTTTTCAAACGGTTCCCCTTTTTGGCGTAAATCCATAAACAATACTTCACCTTCACGATTACGATAGTTTTTTACGCCATCATTTACTTCTACAGTGCGTTCTGTTTTATTGCGGTTCAAAATCCAAAGCGTTACCGAAATATCTGTAGAATAAAACATATTTTGAGGAAGAATTACAATCGCTTCTACCAAGTCGTTTTCTATAATTTGTTTACGGATTTTGTACTCTTCTCCACCACCCGAAAGTGCGCCATTAGCCAAGATAAATCCAGCCACTCCGTTTTGAGATAGTTTGGAAATCATATTCAAAATCCAAGCATAATTGGCATTCGATTTTGGTGGCACTTCATAACCTGTCCAACGTGAATCATCGGTTAATTCATTTTCTGCTCGCCAATCTTTTAAATTAAACGGCGGATTCGCCATGATGTAATCGGCTTTCAATTCTTTGTGCTGATCGTCGGCAAAAGTATCGGCTGCTTTGTTGCCTAAATTGGCAGAAATACCACGAATGGCTAAGTTCATTTTAGCCAGTTTAAACGTGGTATTTGTTAATTCTTGTCCGTAAATCGAAATGTCCTTTTTGTTTCCTTGATGTTTTTCGATAAACTTCAACGATTGCACAAACATACCACCCGAACCACAAGACGGATCATAGATTTTCCCTTTGTACGGTTCAATCATTTCAGCAATTAAATTTACAATCGACTTTGGCGTATAGAATTCTCCTTTTCCCTTTCCTTCGGCAATAGCAAACTTGCTTAAAAAGTATTCGTACACACGACCTACAATATCCTGCGCTTCGTCTTTTAAGGTGTCGATATTATTGATGGTATCCAACAAAGCCGAAAACTTAGATTGATCCAATCCTAATCTTGAGAAATAATTATCTGGCAACGCACCTTCTAACGATTTGTTGGTACGTTCTATCGTTTTAAGCGCAGTATCTACTTTAAGGGTAATATCTTCTTGTTTGGCGTTTTCGATAATGTATTCCCAACGCGATTCCTCTGGTAAATAGAATACATTTTCTGCCTGGTAAAATTCTGGTATTTCTAAGAAGGCTTCTTTACCTTCTGCTTTTAATTCTTCTCTGCGTTTGATGAATTTATCACTTGCAAATTTCAAGAAGATTAAACTCAATACCACGTGTTTATATTCTGACGGTTCTATCGAACCACGTAATTTATTTGCTGCATCCCAAAGGATTTCTTCTGTACTTTTGGTTTGTACTTTTTTAGCCATAATTGTTTATCAATTCTTTGTTGTAAATATACAAAATGTTAAACTGCAAATAAAGTCATAATAACGGATAATTATTTACGGTAAACCATATTTGTTAATGTTTTTCAAATATAATGAAGTATAGCGACAAAATAAGACGTGATGATAATAAACAACGAATAAAAAGGTAGAATAGGATAGAAGCTTTTGAAATAAAAAAGTATATTTATCAAAACTTAAATTGATGTGTCAAGTTTATTCTGATGTCACGTTTTGTACCTGTTCTGATTTTGAAATCGATCAAGTTCAATCTTTAAAAAATTACTGGGTTTTGTATCGTTTCAATGAAGCGTTAGACCTTGTAATTGTCGGCGAAATAATGTTAGATGATATGTTGAAAAAGTATAATCCAAATAATTTGGTTGAACTTGTATTAAAAAAACTAAATAATAACACATTGTTTGATAAATCAATTGATTTTGTAGACAAAGATCGGTTACACGTTTCGCTTGAATTGAATCAAGTAAACCTAAACTATGGGTTCGAATATGAAGCTAATAGTTGGTCAGAAATTGAATATGATTATTTTACTTGGGCGAATAGTTACGAAGAAAAAAATGGAGGAGAGGTAAAGCTTTACGAATTGTTATAAATTTATAAAATGAGCCGATTATTTATGCTAATCGGCTCATGTTTTTTAATAGTGTAATTTTTTTTCCTTTAGTAAAACCTTTTTCGCGAAAGAAATTGTATTTTCATTTTTAATGATTGAATAGTCAATTTCTCTTGATTCGAATTGATTAGTTAGTGCTTTTAGAAAGTGAGCTCGTGCAGCAACCCATCCAGTATTACCCACCTCTTTATTGAAGGAGTTAATTACTTCTTGATCTGAAAGTGAAATCAAGTTTTTTTCAAATTTTTCAGTTAAATTTTCCATTGTTTTGATACTTTAATTTATTAAACAGTATCAATCATTAAGAATAAAGGGAGTAACAATTTTTTGACTGAACAGCCCTCATCGCTTTACCACCGTGGTTTGTTAAACTCGGTTGGTGTACCTTATGTACTCTTGATGATTGAATTATGATATAAAATTATTGATTATATATAAATTATCAAAATAGTTTATAGTTTTTTTTAATTCCTCTTATGCCTCACCAAATCTGTAACCACACCCAAAATAATGACAACATCTTCATCTTGTAATTGAATACAATTTTTGTATTTCGGATTTAGAGAAATCAATTGTTTGTTGATGGCATCATAACGTTTGAACGTGTATTCGGAATTGTTGACCGATACTACAATATCATCATGATGTCTGGGTTCGATATCAGATCGAATGATAAGTAAATCACCTTTTAGGTATTCAGGATACATACTTTCGCCACCCACACGATTAAGATAAGTTGCTTCGGGATGATTCAGTAAAATTTCATCCAAACTAATATTATTCTGTACAAAATCAGCAGCAGGAGAGGGGAAACCTGCTGAAACATCACCAAAAAATTGAACAAATCGTTTTTCACCATCTGTTTTGATAGGGATATTGATTAACTCTTCTGAGAATTTCGGAACTTGAATAAAATGTACCATTTAATAAACATTTAAAATATCTGTAAATCTTGTTGTGTAGCAAGGCGACAAACGTTCTTGCTTCATTTTCCATTTTCTACGCACATCTTGCGAAGCTAATTTAAGCATATGATCGCCATAATTTGCATTTAATTTATCCATCACACTCATCAACGCTTTATGTTTTGGAGATTCTGTATGAAATAAATTCATCTGTGCTTGATTATCGGGCGTAATAGCGGAAACGATAACGCCAGCTTTTTTATAATCAGGAACTTTGCCTTCTGCAGGAACCAATTTATCCAATAAAAATAAAGCTGTTTTTGACAAAACGATACTCGAATTCGAATCAAAATCTAAGGTTGTACTTAATGAGTTTGAAACAAATGATTGCTTTTCATCAAAACGATTGGTCATCACAAAAACAGTAATAATGTTGCATTTTGATTGTTCTTTTCTAAGCTTTTCGGCACAAGAAACAGCAAAAGTAGAAACACGCTCTTTCAGATTTTCATAATCATTGATTGTTTTCTCAAAACTTCGAGTTGTGGCAATTGATTTTTTGCGTTGAACTTCATCTAATTTTAAAACGCTTTCGCCTAATAATTCTTTTTTCAAACGCAATTCTACGATGGAGAAATTTCGTTTAATGTATTCATCACTCAATAATGTAAAATCATACGCGTTTTTACAACCAATAAAAGCTAAACGTTTAGCTAAACGTCGCCCAATTCCCCAGATATCCTCACATTTTAACCATTTTAAGGCTTTGTTTATTTTCTCTTTCGAATCAATCATATAAACTCCATTATGATGTTTAGGAAATTTCTTTGCTATTCGATTCGCCACTTTAGCTAAAGCCTTTGTAGGAGCAATACCAATACAAACAGGGATTTTGGTAATGGTATATATTTTTTGTTTAATTTCTTGTGCATATTTCACCAAATCATAGTTATCAAAGCCTTTGAAAAGAAGAAAAGATTCATCAATCGAATAAATTTCAATATCAGGACAATAGGATTTTAAAATCATCATCACGCGATTACTCATATCCGCATATAAAGCATAATTTGAAGAGAAAACATTGATTTTATTTAATCTAAAATTATTCTCATATTCAAAAGCAGGAGCACCCATTGGAATGCCCAAATCTTTGGCTTCATTAGAACGTGCAATTACACAACCATCATTGTTAGAAAGTACCACAACAGGCTTTCCATTCAGCGTTGGATTAAAAACTCGTTCGCACGAGGCATAAAAATTATTGCAGTCAACTAAAGCGTACATCATGTTACAAAGTTGAGCAATTAAAACGCTACAAGGTGTCGTCGAAAAGTGTTAAAAAAATAAAGTTAAAAATTGATTCTGTAAATTTGCGCTATGGTACTGAATGATAGATTGAAAACGTTGGTTGACCAAGTTCCAAAAAATATTTGTGGCGTGTATTATTTATACAACGACAAGCAAGATATTATCTACATTGGAAAAAGTATTGATATCAGAAAAAGATTGATTCAGCATTTCAAATCACTTGATAAAAAGGAAATTAAACTTCAGCATTTTACGCATTCTATACAATTTGAAAATACAGGAAATGAATTAATTGCTTTGTTGAGAGAATCTGAATTAATCAAACAAAATCTGCCAATATTTAATCGAGCTCAACGAAAAATTAAGTTTTTCTATGCTTTGAACAAAGAAATAAATTCGGATGGTTATCATGCATTAATTGTGAAGAAAATTGATAACTCTGGGAACGAAATTATCTCATTTACATCGTTAAATGAAGCAAAAGATTATTTATTTTACATTACAGATAAATATAAGCTTTGTCAAAAAATAAATGGTTTATATAAAACCAAATCAAGTTGTTTTCAATATAGTTTAGACGAATGTAACGGAGCTTGTATTAATATCGAAGAGCCAAAGCTTTACAACAAAAGAGTTCGTCAATTTTTGAAAACAATACATTTACCCAAAAAGGACTTTTTATTTGAATTGGTTGGAAGAACTGAAAATGAAAAAGGTATTGTATTAATTGAAAAAGGAGTTTACAAAGGATTTGGCTATTGCGATCATTTACTTGAAAATCTAGACGAAATGAAATCATTTATCGAACAAAAACAAGACAACAAAGATGTTAGAAAAATCTTATTTCGACATATAAAATCCGAATTATCCAAATAAACTCACTTGACCATCTTCACGCTGGTAGCTGAAATCAGTAAACGGAACAATTGGTTTACAATTAAGCCAATTCATTAAGTTTTCATCATCATTTAAAACTACAGGCATACGATGTTTTGTATTGTGGATATAATCCATAATGCCGACAGCTTCAGTCGTAACAATCGTAAACGTGTCATCTGAATATAATCCTGCTAAACACATCAAATTATTGTTGATTCCGATATCATATTTGATTTTGTCTTTGCCTTCGTGTCGCCACTCATAAAAGCCATCAACCAATATCACACAACGATTGGTGTAAGCATCTCGAAAAGATGGTTTTTCATCTATAGTTTCAATACGTGCGTTTAAGGTGTTATTCGAATTAAAATCATTTCCAGCCCAATGCGGAATTAAACCCCACTCGAACAAATGAATATAATCTTGTTGATTGGTGATAACAGGTAATTTCGGATGATCAAAACCTTTGAAATGAGGATTTGGCGCAAATCTAACTTCAGGTTTGAATTTCAACCTTGATTTCTTTTCAATCTGTTCTTTTGTTTTGGTCACTTTTACATGAAAACACATAGCATCAACTTTGGAATAAAGATAATGATTACGACTATAAGAACAATTAAAAATTGAATCAATTAAAATGATTGTAGAAGAATTAAAACGAATGTTTTTTATAAAGAGTTTAATATACTACGGTTTCATATAAAACAAAAAACCTCCCTAAAATCACTTTTAAAGAGGTTACTATTTATACTATTTTA
>NZ_JAOCDJ010000045.1:0-15748 GCF_029840885.1 Empedobacter sp. GD03861 | reverse complement strand
CTTTTATGGCTGTTTTAAATTCAATATTCTGATAAGCTGTAGATAAACTTAAGTTAGAATTGTTTGTACATAGATTATTAAATTCACTTATCTGCCCCCAAACAATCCCACTAATCATCAACAATAAAAAGTAAAATATCTTTTTCATACGTCTTTCGTCAACTATTTTTAGAATAACGCAATTTACTTTAGAATATTCTATCAACCATAATGTTTCTAATTTTCGTGAGATAAACTATCTTTGCAACCTGAAAATTTGATTAAGATGTCTTTAGAACAAGAAATAAATAAAAGAAAAACCTTTGGAATTATCGCCCATCCCGATGCTGGTAAAACAACTTTAACAGAGAAGTTATTACTTTTTGGAGGCGCAATTCAAGAAGCTGGAGCTGTAAAAAGTAACAAAATTAAAAAAGGAGCAACATCCGATTTCATGGAAATTGAACGTCAACGTGGGATTTCCGTTGCAACTTCGGTTTTAGCATTTGAATACAAAGGAAAAAAAATCAATATCTTAGATACGCCTGGTCACAAGGATTTCGCCGAAGACACTTTCCGTACTTTAACTGCAGTAGATTCTGCAATTGTGGTAATCGACGTTGCAAAAGGGGTTGAGGAACAAACAATCAAATTGGTAGAAGTTTGTCGTATGCGCAAAATTCCGATGTTGGTTTTCATTAACAAAATGGACCGCGAAGGAAAAGATGCGTTTGATTTAATGGACGAAGTTGAACAAAAGTTAGACTTACAAGTAACACCTCTTTCTTGGCCAATTGGTATTGGAGCAACTTTCAAAGGAATTTATAATATTTGGGAGAAAAACATCAATATTTTTTCTGGAGATAATAAACAAAAAATTTCTGAAACAACGAAAGTTGAGGATTTATCAAGTCCAGATTTAGACACATTAATTGGAACAACTTACGCCGAAAATCTTCGTAATGAGATTGATTTAATTGATGGAGTTTATCCAGAATTTGACATGCAAGAATATATGGACGGAAATTTACAACCTGTATTTTTTGGTTCTGCTCTTAATAATTTTGGTGTTCGCGAATTGTTAGACGCTTTCGTTGATATTGCACCAACTCCACAATCTAAAGAAACAGATTTGAGAATTGTCGAACCTTATGAAAATAAATTTTCTGGCTTCGTGTTCAAAATTCATGCGAATATGGATCCGAAACACCGCGACCGTTTAGCCTTTATCAAAATCGTTTCTGGTAAATTTGAACGTAATACCAACTATTTCCACGTTCGCCAAGGTAAAAACATGAAATTCGCTGCGCCAAATGCTTTCTTTGCTGATAAAAAAGAAGTGGTTGATGAATCGTTTGCGGGTGATATCGTTGGTTTACACGATACAGGAAACTTTAGAATTGGTGATACGTTGACAGAAGGTGAAAAATTTTCTTTCAAAGGAATTCCTGCTTTCTCGCCAGAACATTTCCGTTACATCAACAATGCTGATCCAATGAAAGCAAAACAATTGGAAAAAGGAATTGATCAATTAATGGACGAAGGTGTTGCGCAGTTATTTACATTAGAAATGAATAATCGTAAAGTTATCGGAACCGTTGGTGCACTGCAATATGAGGTTATCCAATATCGTTTAGAGCACGAATATGGTGCAAAAGCAACGTACGAACCTTTCTCTGTTCACAAAGCGTGTTGGGTAGAAGTTGAAGATGAAAAATCAGAAGAATTCTTAGAATTCAAACGTGTTAAACAACGTTATTTAGCAAGAGATAAATTCAATCAATTGGTATTTTTAGCAGATTCTGCTTTTACAATTCAAATGACGCAAGATAAATTTCCGTCAGTGAAATTACATTTTGTAAGTGAGTTTTAAATTTTGATCAGATAATTGAATTAACCAACTGAAATATTTTTTAGAAAAAATCTAAATGAAAAAGATCATATTAAGTTTAACATTGATTTCAGCGTTTGCAGTAAATTCAAAAGCACAAGATTTGAAATCAATTTTTGGAACATTAAAAAAAGAAGTCGAAAAAGTAAACACTCAAACGACAACACAAAATAATTCAACAGTAAAAGTTGATTCAATAAAAGTTGTAAATGGTTCAACAGAATCTAAAACAATTTCTGCAGAATCCTTAACAAAGTTAAATGGTTTATCTAACGCAACTGTTGCCTCTGGATTGAAAGAAGCTTTGTCATTAGGATTAACCGACGGAATAAAATCATTGGGTCAAAAGAATGGTTTTTATAATAATTCGGTTGCAAAAATCTTGATGCCAGAAGAATTACAAAATGTTGAAAAAACTTTGCGTTCTTTAGGAATGGGAAGTTTGGCGGATAAAGGAATCAAATTATTGAATTCTGCTGCTGAAGATGCTGTTTCTGAAGCTGCTCCTATTTTTGTAAATGCAGTTACATCGATGACCATTACAGATGCGAAAGATATTCTAGTAGGAGGAAATAATTCGGCTACAAATTATTTAAAACTAAAAACAACATCTGATTTAACAAAGGCTTTTCAACCAAAAGTGGAAGCTTCTTTGGGAAAAGTTGGTGCGGATAAAGTTTGGAATAATTTGATTACAAAGTATAATACGTTAACTGGAAACCAAATTGATCCAAATCTGAATGCATATGTAACACAACAAACAATAAATGGTGTGTTTAACATGGTTGCAGAAAAAGAAGAAGGAATTCGTGGAAATAAAGCATTGCGTACAACATCATTGTTACAGCAGGTTTTTGGAGCACAAGATAGTAAGAAGTAAATTTGTTTTGAGATAAATTTCAAGATGACTTTCAATAAAAAAATCCGCTCAATGAGCGGATTTTCTATTTGTAATAAAATATATCATTTCCTATTAAGCTTCACAAGAAGAACAAGAAACTAAGTTTGCAACTAATTCCTTAGAAACTGATTGTGAACGCTGATAGTACAATGTTTTTACACCTAATTGCCAAGCTTCGATCATCAAACGGTTAACTTCTTTCACAGGTAAATCTGGTGGAATATTTAGGTTTAATGACTGCGATTGATCTACATATTTTTGACGAATCGCTGCTTGTTGAACAATTTCTAATTGAGAAATTTCTTTGAATGTTTTGAACACATCTTTTTCCTCTTTTGTCAATTGTTCTAAATGTTGCACAGAGCCACCATTCAACATGATTTCGCGCCAAATATCTTCGTTATCGATTCCTTTTTCTTGTAATAATTTAGTCAAATATTTATTCTTACGCATAAAGTTTCCTTTCGATAAACCTGCTTTGTAATAATTTGAAGCAAACGGCTCAATTCCTGGAGAAGTTTGTCCTAAAATCGCAGAAGAAGACGTAGTTGGTGCAATTGCACAAGTTGTTGTATTACGACGTCCGTAGCCTTTTAAAACCTCTGGTTCACCATAAATACGAGCTAATTCTTCCGAAGCTTTATCTGCTTTAGATTGAATATGCTTGAAAATTTCTGTTGTACGTAATTTCGCTTCCATTCCTTCGAAAGGTATCATGTTGCGTTGTAAATAAGAGTGCCACCCTAATACACCTAAACCTAAAGCACGGTGACGTTTTGCAAAACGATTAGCTGATGCTAAATAATGATTTCCTTCTGTTTTTTCGATGAATTCTTGTAAAACTGCATCTAAAAAGAAAATTGCTAAACGTACTGCCTCAGTATCTTTCCATTCATCGTATAACTCTAAGTTCATAGAAGATAAACAACAAATAAATGATTCATCAGCAGATGAAGGCAACATAATTTCTGAACAAAGATTAGAAGCATTAATTGACATTCCTAAATCTTTGTAAACCTGTGGTTTATTTTTATTTACGTTATCTGTAAAGAATAAATATGGTAATCCTTTTTCTTGACGAGACTCTAAAACTTTCGCCCAAATTTGACGTTTATCCGCATCTCCATCAATCATTTCTTGCATCCAATAATCTGGTACACAAACACCATAAAATAAATTCTGAATTGAACTTCCTATCGATTTAATTTTCAAGAATTCTTCGATATCATCATGGTCAATATCCAAATAAGCCGCAAAAGCTCCACGACGTGTAGAACCTTGAGAAACCACATTCATCGCAGAATTGAACAATTCCATAAACGAAACAGCTCCACTACTTTTTCCGTTATCTGTAATCGCCGCTCCACGCTCACGCAATTCACCAAAATAACCAGAAGTACCACCACCGATTTTAGTTTGCATAATAACTTCTCCTAATTTATGCGTAATTCCTTCAATACTATCTGGAATATGAACATTGAAACAAGAAATTGGTAAACCACGCTCTGTTCCCATATTTGCCCAAATTGGAGATGATAAACTCATCCAACCTCTTTCTATCATTTCTTTGAAAGATTCTTGCAATTCTGGTTTGTATAAACGTTTTGCAGCCGCAGCTGTGATACGATCTATAGCTCCTTCAACTGTTTCCCCTTTCAATAAATAACCTCTATTCAAAATTTGTTCAGATTCAGAGTTTTTCCACCATAATTTTGGTGCTTCACCGTCAAAAAATATATTTTGAATGTCGTCGTGTGGTATTGGATTGTCCATAGCTTTAGAATTTATAATGATGTGATATTGTTAAATAATTTTATTTATAGTTGTGTTTTTGATAAAAAGTTTCGGCGGTTTAAAATAAATCGTCTGCCGAAATACTTTTGTCATGTTTAGTATAATCTACTGGTCTTTTTGCGAAAAAATCGTCTAAACTACTCGCAAAAACTTCTTCCTCAAACCAAGCCATCGGTTTATACTGTTCTTGGGAAATATGAAATATTTTTTTGTATCCAATTTTAGCAATTGCTTCATCAATACGGTATTTCATATAGTTTAATAAATCTGCTTTTGAGTAATAACCAAATTCTCCTTTCTCGAAAATCCAATCTAACATCATTTCTTCTTGGTCAATATAACCACGAACAGCAGTTTCTACCCAATTTTGATCTAATTCGTCTGGTAATAATCCTTCTTCACGAATTTTATTAATCAAATAAATCCCAGCATTTGCGTGAATTTGCTCATCTGTAGATGTCCAAGCAATGATGTTTGCTGTATTTTTCATTAAACCATCAAAACGTGTAAATGCCAAAATATTTGCAAATTTCGAGAATAACGAACTATCTTCGATTACCAATGCAAAGAACAATAATTTCTCTACAATTGATTTGTTCTCGTCACGCATAATTTCTCCAACAAACGTATTATAACTTTTGAAAATTGGATTTTGTAAGGCTACATTAAACTCATCTAAATAACCATTTACCTCCAAAATACGCGAATACGCTTCACTATGTCTAAACTCACATTCTGCAAAAGTAGCACCTAATCCATTCAATTCTGGCTTTGGAAAATAATGATACAAATCTCCCCAGAATCCTTTTACCGTTACCTCTACTTGCGCAATTGATAAAATAGAACGTTTGTGAATTTCGCGTTTCGCATCATCTAAATTGGCATGATAGTCTTGGATATCTGAAGTAAAATCTACTTCTCCGTGTACCCAATATGCTTTTTGGATTGCTTCTGTAAAGGTTAAAATTTCAGGATATTCAAATGGTTTATAATTTACCCTTTTATCAAAAATAGACATAGTTTTTTGGACTTTTTAGATTAATAAACTTTGGTAAAAACGAATTCTTTCATCAAAATAAATGAAGTTGGTTCTTTTATTTTATTTAGAAATTTGAACCTCAATAGGGTTACATTTTCGTTTCAATTACTCATCGATTCTTTCAAAATTAAGATAAGATTTTACAATTAAAAATTTTGTAATCTTAAAAATTAAAAAGGTTATCAACAAGTTGTTAATTATTTGATTATTAATTAATTATTTTTGAATTTTTATTCGTTATAATTTAATAATTTTTATCAAAATAACACCAATAACTTGGATTAATTTTCTATAATTTAACAAAAAAAAATAGGCAAGCCTTGTTGTAGACTTGCCTAAAGAATATGATTAAATTCTAAATTTTATCTTGCAATATTTACTGCACGTGTTTCACGAATTACAGTTACACGAACTTGACCTGGATAAGTCATTTCGTTTTGAATTTTATCCGAAATTAAGAACGATAATTCAGCTGCTTTTGTGTCATCAACTTTATCACTTTCTACAATCACACGCAACTCACGACCAGCTTGAATCGCGTATGCTTTTTCTACACCATCAAAGTTAAGAGCCGTAGCTTCTAAATCTTTCAGACGTTGCATATACGATTCCACAACTTGACGACGAGCCCCTGGACGAGCACCAGAAATTGCATCGGCAACTTGTATAAGTGGCGAAATTAAAGAAGTCATCTCTATTTCATCGTGGTGAGCTCCAATTGCATTAATTACGTCTGGATGTTCTCCATATTTCTCTGCCCATTGCATCCCCAAAATTGCGTGAGGCAATTCAGATTCTTGCTCCGGAACTTTACCAATATCGTGTAATAAACCTGCACGTTTCGCTAACTTAGGATTTAACCCTAATTCTGCAGCCAAGGTTCCTGCCAAATTTGCCACCTCGCGAGAGTGTTGTAACAGGTTTTGACCATAAGAAGAACGATATTTCATTCGTCCAACAATACGAACCAAATCTTTGTGTAAACCGTGAATTCCCAAATCTAAAATTGTTTTCTTACCAACTTCGATAATTTCATCCTCAATTTGTTTTGTTGTTTTTGCCACAACTTCCTCAATACGTGCTGGGTGAATACGCCCATCCGTTACTAAACGGTGCAAAGATAAACGAGCAATTTCACGACGAACAGGATCAAAACATGAAAGAATAATCGCTTCTGGCGTATCATCAACAATCACTTCAACTCCTGTAGCAGCTTCTATTGCACGAATATTACGTCCTTCACGACCAATGATACGTCCTTTGATTTCATCAGATTCAATGTTAAACACAGAAACTGCATTCTCTATCGCTTGCTCTGTTCCGATTCGTTGAATAGAAGAAATCACAATTTTACGCGCTTCATTTTTCGCATCCAATTCCGCCTCTTCCATAATTTCTTGGATATGAGCTTGTGCTTTCGTTCTTGCTTCGTCTTTCAAGACTTCAATCAATTCAGCACGTGCTTCATCAGCAGAATAGTTTGAAATTTTCTCAAGGATTTCTACTTGTTTTTTGTGCATCGTATCCACTTCTTTTTGCTTAATGTTAAGCTTCTCTGTACGTGCTTGTATATTTCCTTTCTCAGATTTAATCTGATCTTTTTGTTTCTGAATTTCTGCTAAGTCCGTTTTGATTCTCTCTTCACGTTCTTTTACTTTAAGCTCAGCATCAGCTACTTTTCTTTCACGTTGATTAACAACTTCTTCGTGTTTAGATTTTAATTCTAAAAATTTTTCTTTGGCTTGAAAAATTTTCTCTTTTTTAATGGCTTCACCATCTTTCTCAGCATCATTAATCAAATTTTGTGCTTTGCGAGTTGCTTCGTCAATCAGTTCTTGATTCTGTTTATCAACTGATTTTTTTGATAAGAAATATCCCACCGCTGCACCTATGATTAATGTAACAATTGCAATAATTATTGTCATAATTGGGTCCATAGATTATGTAATGTTTATATATAAAAAAACCTACATTAGTAAAGTATGTTTTGAGTTAACTCCTGTAAACAGGATTTGAGTTAGTCCGTCAGTCAAGTATCCGCTGTCAAATAAATGAACCTAAAAGGTTGCGGCCCGCTTTCCGAACGGTGTTCACTCGGTAACAAAACTAGTGTTGAGTTAACCAAAATAGCTAGAACTAATGTAGGAATATTGTTTAGTGGACAGTTTCACAACTGTCAGAACTTCTCTTATTTTGCGATTGACTGATCAATCAATTCTAATAACTTCGAAATGCGCTCTGTTGTCATTTCTTCGTTATCTTTCACTTGCTTTTTCAGCTTTGCTTCACGTAAAGCTAACTGAATTGTCACCATTGCAAGCGCGTCTTGTTTGTCAGAAACAGCGTACTTTTGTTCAAATTGTTTCAAAATACCATTTATTTCTTCTGCACAAGAAAGTAACATTTCTTCCTCGTCAGAATTAATCGTCATTGGGTAATGACGTGAAGCAATTTTTATCTCAATTCGTTGAGTTGACATTCTTTTATTAATTATTAGTTTTAATTTGAGCGATGCACGTATCGACTTCTTTTATTAATTTGTTCATTCTTTGCTTCATCATTTGTTTGTACTCCTGATTTCCGCTCATTGCATTAACGACTTTTAATCGTTTTACTTCCTCATTTAAATTTAAGTTATTCGCTTGCGAATCTCTCAATTTATTTTTCAATCGGGCATTTTCTTCTTTTAGAGAATTGATTTCATTTTGCAATTTTTCCAATTCTTGTATCGAGTTTTCAGCGCCCTTCAATATATCTTTATAATTCCCAAGTTGGCCTAAAACACTTAAAACTTTGTTTTCAAGTTCATTAAATTTTACCATTTTTTCCATCTCCTGAGAATTTCAATTATTCTAGCTTCTATTGCAAAAATAGTATTTTTTTACTTCTAATCAATACAAAAACCTAAATATTATCAGTTTTTTCTTATTCATTTGACAAATAGAGATTTACTTACATTTTTTGTTTCGTTTCTCTATTCTTCACTACTTTCACAACATACTTGATACTAAAAAACAAAAACAATACCGAAAGAATAGTTGGCAGAAATTGACAGAAAATAATCAAAATTGATTTGAAATAATACATTCCATCTTTCCAACTTTGTTTTAACTCATATCCTAAGTTGATTTCTCTATAAGCTTTCAAATCAGTTTGTGGTAAAATATTCGTTACAACTCGTGGTTCTTCTGATAATTGATACGCAATAGTCGCATAAGAAGTCGCATCATTTATCAACGCTTTATTCACTTTATTTTCGATTTGTTTCGAGATTTTCATTGCTTTATTGTTTTCATTTTTCAACTCATTTTCATATTTCTCAAAGGTCATTTCTTCATTATTAATCAAAATATGATCGATAATAATTCCTTTATCCACTGCAAATTTGACATGCTCACGCAATTTATTTGACGGAACTTTCAATTCAATCAAATAAGAACGTTGAATTTTGTCTATTTTCTTAACGCTTTCTTCAGATAATTCAACTATATCCGAATCTAAAATTTGATTAATCATTTCACTATTCAAAACAAATCCATTCAACGAAATCGCATTTTCTTCGATTTGAACCGCATCTTTCATCGCATCTTTTACTTTCATTTCGATCAACGCATTCGATTTAAAAACCTTCCCTTCTACTTCTAAATTTGCAGCATTAGAAACCGCAACTTCTTCTTTCGCATCAGCAGCCAATTCTGCATTACTTTCTGAACCTTTGTATTCATTACAACTTACGATAGAAACAACTATAAAAAGTGCTAAAATAATTTTTCTCATGATGATGTTTTTTATGTTTGATTTTAAAATTACTTTCATCATTTCTCAATCATTCACTAAAATCCTTTTCTTTTACTTGTTTATTATTTTACAAATACAAAATATTGATAATCATTTATTTAATTTTATTTTACAAAAATTTATCTCCAAATAATTTTCAGAAATTCAAAAGATTAAGGAGGTTTGTAAAAGATTTAGTTTACTTTTAACTGATTTGTTAATTATTGAAAAGAAAAAATGAAAGTGATTAAGCCAATTTTCCTAAACTTATTACTAAGTTCTGTTGTTTTTGGACAACGATCAGAACAACCAAAATCTGAAACATATCCAAAAAACATCTTCCAAAATCCTTTAGAAATTACCAATTATTTAGCTGGTAATTTTGGAGAATTACGTGCCAATCATTTCCACGCTGGGCTTGATATCAAAACTCAACAACGAGAAGGTCTGAAAGTAAAAGCGGTTGGAGACGGTTACATTTCTCGCATTAATATTTCGCCAACAGGTTATGGAAATGCACTTTATATCGATCATCCAAATGGATATACTTCTGTTTATGCGCATTTGAGAGAATTTACGCCAGAATTGCAAGAATATGTGCGCAAACAACAATATGCGAATGAAACGTTCAAGATCGAATTACATCCAAAACCAAACGAACTTCCTGTTAAAATGGGCGATTTGATTGCGCTTTCAGGGAATTCTGGAGGTTCTGGAGGTCCACACTTACATTTCGAAATTCGTGACACTAAAACGGAAGAACCAATTAATCCTTTTTACTTCGGTTTTGATTTGCCTGATACTCGAAAACCGTCTATTTTAGGCTTGTATGCTTATCCAATTTATGGTGATGTCAATCAAAAAACCAATCGAGTTGTTGTGGCAAATGGCGGAACAATTTCTGCTTCTGGTGCAATAGGTTTTGGTGTAAAAGCATATGATAAGCTGAATGGAGTTGAAAACAACAATGGTATTCATCAAATCAATATTTATGTGAACGATGAACCGATTTATACGTTTACTTCTAATCGTTTTTCGTTTGATGAAGCGCGAGCTATAAATACAGTTTGCGATTATGGCGATATTCAGAAAAATAATAGTTGGGTGTATCAAGGATTTGTGAAAGATGGAAATCCTGTCAGAATGTATTCTAACTTAAAAAACAATGGAATTTTAGAGCTTGAAGACGGAAAATCGTACAAAGTAAAAATTGATGTTTCTGATTATGCTGGCAATTTATCTTCGCAATCGTTTACTGTTAATGGAAAAGCATTTGTAGATTCTGCGAAACTTCCTGAAACAAATCCAATGTTGTGGAACAAAGAAAATCATTTCAAATCTGATGGAATCGAAATATTTTTCCCTAAAAATATTTTTTATGAAGATTTTGATTTAGCTTATAAATTCTCGAATGGTAAGCATTGGGTGGGCGATTATTATATGCCAATTCATCAATCTTACACCTTAGCAATAGAACCGACTATTGACATTCCGACAGCGCAATTGGACAAAGCTGTTATTGTACGCGAATATCAAAAAAGAGGTGCTTGGAAAAAAGATTATTTAACAACAGAGCTCAAAAATGGAAAGCTTGTTGCAAATCCAAAAGATTTTGGTGTTTTTTCTATTTTAATTGACAATACTAAACCGACAATTACTCCGTTAAATATCAAATCAGATAGTCAATTTACTCAAGCTAATGCTATTATCAAATTTACAATTGATGATGCACAATCTGGGATAAAAGATTATAAAGCTTATATCGATGGTAAGTGGGTTTTAGCCGAATATGATCAAAAAATTAAACGATTATCAATTAATTTGAACAAAGAACAGATTTCGGTTGGCAACCATCAATTAGAATTAAACGTGAAAGATGAAAAAAACAACACAGCAACATACTCTACAACATTCAAAAAGATTTCTTAGTACCATAAGTTTATCTCTTTTGGGTGGAATTTTATTTGCTCAAACTGCGCAAATTAATGGTAAAGTTGTCGACGAAAATAGAATTCCAATTAGTGAAGCTGAGATTATTGTCAACGATCAATCTTATTTTACAGATCAAAATGGTAATTTCAAAATTGATATTCCATCAAATTCTTCCGTTACCGTAACTTTTAACAACAATGGTTATCATTCGTTTGCACAAACTTTTACGCTAAAAGATAAAAACAAGAAAGAGATTTTTGTTCAATTAGTTCCTGATCAAACCAATGCAATCGAATTAGGTGAAGCAACTATTTCTTTTCAATCCAATAAAAATAAACCTTTGCAAAGTACCGTTTTGAGTGCTGCGCAAATGCAACAAGGACCAAGTTTGACTGGCGGAGTTGCCGATTTATTGAAAACATTGCCTTTCGTAAATTCGAATACAGAATTAAGTTCGCAATATATGGTTCGCGGAGGAAATTATGACGAAAATTTAATTTACGTTAACGGAATCGAAGTTTATAAACCTCAATTGATTCGTTCTGGCGAACAAGAAGGTTTAGGTTTTGTAAATCCTGCGATGACGCAATTTATCAACTTTTCTGCTGGTGGTTGGGAAGCAAAATACGGCGACAAAATGTCTTCTGTTTTAGATGTTACCTACAAACGCCCAACAAAATTTGAAGGACAATTAGAAGCAAGTTTAATGGGCGGAAGTTTGACATTAGGCGGAGGTTCTAAAGACAAAAAACTTTCGGCAATTGTTGGAGCGCGCTATCAAAACAGAAATTTAGTGTTGAATACCTTAAAAGGTGATACCAATTTCAATCCCGAATATTACGATGTACAAGCCAATATCAATTATAAATTAAATGATAAATGGAATGTTGCATTTTTGGGGACAATGTCACGTTCGCGCTACGAAATGTTTCCTGTAAAACGTGATACGTACATCAACACAATGGATACTCCGTTGTTGCTAACTGTTTTTTATGACGGAAAAGAGGATGATAAATTTGCGACAGAAACAGGAAGTTTATCATTTACATATCAACCAAATTCTAAAGTAGATTTAGGGTTAGACCTTTTTGCTTATCATTCGAAAGAGCGCGAATATTTTGATATTCAAGGTTCTTATTTCATTTCCGAAGTAGACGAAAAAGGCCATGCTACTTCTACGAATGATGTTGGTTCGCAAATCGATCATGCACGAAATAATTTTGATGCGTTGGTTGCTGGAATTCAACACAAAGGAAAATATAAAATCAATGGAAACAATGATATTGAGTGGGGTGCAAAATTTCAACAAGAAGATATTCGTGATTTATTAGGTGAATGGCAAGCAATCGATTCGACAGGATATGTTGTGAATCCAAATCCAGGAAATGGTTTGAATTTAAGTTATTATGTGAATTCTAAAAATAATTTAAAAACCAATCGTATTTCAGGTTACGCACAATATACAAGCAAATTTATGTGGAATGATGCGAAAGTAATGTTCAATGCTGGTGTGCGTACGGCTTATTGGGATTTTAACGAAGAAACAACTATTTCGCCTCGTGCTCAAATCGCTGTTAAACCAGATTGGGAAAGCGATATGTTGTTCCGTATTTCGACAGGTATTTATTATCAACCTCCCTTCTATCGCGAAATTCGTCGTTTAGATGGTTCTTTGAATAATAAAGTAAAATCGCAACAATCAATTCATTTTATATTTGGAAACGATTACGAATTCAAATGGATGGATCGTCCGTTCAAATTAACAACTGAGGTTTATTACAAAATCTTAAACGATTTGAATCCGTATTATGTAGACAATGTAAGAATTCGTTATACGGCAGATAATAACTCCAAAGGTTATGCGTATGGACTTGACATGCGTTTATTTGGGCAGTTTGTTCCTGGTATAGATTCTTGGTTCTCGGCTTCGTATGCGCGAGCTTATCAAAATATTGATGACAGAGGAAATATTCCATTACCAACAGATCCTCGTTTCAAATTATCTGCATTTTTCCAAGATTATATGGAGTTTTTACCATCTTTCAAGGTGAATGTAAATTTGATTTATGCTTCTGGTTTGCCAAATGGAGCGCCACAATTTGCAGATCCTTACCAATACCAAACAACGTTGACAGATTACAAACGTGTTGACATTGGTTTTGTGAAAGAAATTATTAATCAAAAAGAATTGAAACCATCAAAAGGAACATTCTGGAGTAATTTCAAAGAAATTTCGATTGGTGTAGATGTCTTTAATGTGTTTGATATTAAAAACGAAATCAGTAATTCATGGATTCGCGACGTAAATTCGAGTGCAGTTTACACAATGCCAAATTATTTGACAGGACGTTTCTTGAATGGAAAGATTAATTTTAAGTTTTAAGATAATTTTTTATCCTTATAATGTCAAGTTGAATTCATTTCAACTTCGCATCCTCAAAGTAAAACTCGCAAGATGTGTTTCTGAAACAAGTTCAGAATAACACTTTGATAAATAAGAAAATATTATTTCATCTAACTTCTCGATACAATTTTCTTTGAAAATCACTCGAAGTGACGAAATTTAATTCTACTAAAACTCAAATCAAAAAAACTTTATACATTTACCGAAGCACTTCTACCGACAGAAGTGCTTATTTTTTATTTAAAATCTGACAAAACGACACATAATGGGCATTGGCAAACTATTTGATTCAATCAGAAACAAAAAAACTAATAAGAATATGTCTGACCAAAATATACACGAAGAATTAGAGAACGAGAATCTTCAAGAAAACGTTCAAGAGAGTGATAACACTGTAGAACAACCACAAGAAGAAACTGCTGGAAAGTCAGAATTAGAAATTGTTAAGGAACAATTAGCAAAAGAAAAAGACCAATATTTACGTTTATTTGCAGAGTTTGACAACTTCAAAAAACGTACTTCGCGCGAACGTATGGACATTTTCAAGACAGCAAATAAAGAAGTTATTACGTCTTTATTACCTGTTTTAGATGATTTTGGACGCGCTTTAAATCAAATTGAAAAGTCTGGAGACGACAGCTTACATCAAGGTGTTGAATTAATCAATAATAAATTAGTAGAAACGTTACGTGCAAAAGGTTTGAAAGAAATGGAGACTAAAGCTGGAGACGATTTCAATACTGATTTACACGAAGCAATTACTCAAATTCCTGCTCCAACGGAGGATTTAAAAGGAAAAATTGTAGACGTTGTAGAAACGGGTTATTTATTAAATGATGTGGTAGTTCGCTACGCGAAAGTTGTTGTTGGATTATAATTTAGATTAAGAAAATGTCATCAAAAAGAGATTATTACGAAATATTGCAGGTCGAAAAGTCTGCAACATCAGAGCATATCAAGAAAGCTTATCGTAAACTTGCCATCAAATATCACCCTGACAAAAATCCTGGTGACAAAGAGGCAGAAGATAAATTTAAAGAAGCTGCAGAAGCTTACGAAGTTTTAAGCGACGACAACAAACGTGCACGTTACGACCAATTCGGACATGCAGGAATGGGCGGAGCTGCTGGCGGAGGATTCGGCGGTGGCGGCGGAATGAATATGGAGGATATTTTCTCTCATTTCGGCGATATCTTTGGAGGCGGAGGATTCGGTGGTGGATTTGGAGGTCAATCTCGTGGTCCACGTCGAATGAAAGGTTCTGATATGCGTATTCGCGTAAAATTGAACTTAGAAGAAATGGTTAACGGTTGCGAAAAGAAAGTAAAAGTTAAACGTTTTAAACAAGCAGATGGCGTTACATCTAAAACATGTCCATCTTGTGGCGGTTCTGGACAACAAGTTCGTGTTACCAACACATTTTTAGGACAAATGCAAACTGCTACAACTTGTGGAACTTGTCAAGGAGTAGGAAAAGTTGCAGACAAAATTCCTTCAGGAGCAAATAATCAAGGATTAATTAAAGTTGAGGAAACAATCGATCTTAAAATTCCTGCTGGAGCAAGAGAAGGAATTCAATTACAAGTTCGTGGAAAAGGTAACGATGCGCCTTTTGATGGTATTCCTGGTGATTTACTTGTTTTGATTGAAGAAGAAGAACACGATACATTAAAACGTGATGGAAACAACTTACATTTTGATTTGTATATTTCTATCCCAGATGCTGTTTTAGGTGCTTCTAAAGAAATTCCGACGGTTAATGGAAAAGTAAAAATTAAAATTGACAAAGGAACTCAATCAGGAAAAGTATTACGTTTAAAAGGTCAAGGTTTACCAGATTTGAACGGTTACGGAAAAGGTGATTTATTTGTGCATGTTAACATTTGGACACCAACTCATTTATCGAAAGATCAAGAAGCGTATTTTGAAAAAATGAGAGACGATGATCATTTCTCACCAGAACCTTCGAAAAATGAAAAATCATTCTTTGAACGTGTAAAAGATATGTTTCAGTAATTGAAAAATATATAA
>NZ_JAOCDJ010000044.1:0-15806 GCF_029840885.1 Empedobacter sp. GD03861 | reverse complement strand
ATCGAATGATTAGGATGTAAACCTGATTAAAAATACAAAAATATTAGGGTGATTATTACGAAAGGGCTCACCTCTTCCCATTCCGAACAGAGAAGTTAAGCCTTTCAGTGCCGATGGTACTGCTATTGCGGGAGAGTAGGTCATTGCCAGTTTTTATTTAAAGCCTCAAGATTTATTTCTTGAGGTTTTTTTATATTTTATACAGAAAGTATTATGATAATTTTTAATCATTCAACTAAATATTACGATTTAGTTTCATTCTTATTTTATGGATAATTAATTAAGAAGTTAAAACAAGTTTTTGAAAATTTAAAAAAAAATATAGTTCGGAATCTCACAAGATGTAACTATGTAAATCAATATTTTCTAATTTAACTTTATTTGATTAGTAATATTCTCAATTACTTTTGATAATTTCGGTCAAAGTGATAATTACCATTCAAAGAAATATGTATTTATTGATCCAATAATTGGTGAATTTTTCCTTGAAATTACGCATTGTTTGATTTTGATTAAACTTCCCAATTTGTTTTCAATGGGTATTGATTCCTGCTGTAAATTAATAGTACGTTGGTCAAAAATGCGAATCCAGCTTCTTCGTAATCCAATGCTTTGAAAATATTTCCGAAAAAGGAAAGTATAGCAAATATTAAAGCAAAAACCCATGCAGATTTTAATCCTTTGATGAGATAAGATGATGTAATCAATAAAGCGACTCCAACAAATAGAATCATCAATTTTGAAAGATGCATGAATTCGGTTGGTAAATATAATTTTTCGAAATGCAAACGTTCTGCAAGAGGAGGAGTGATGACTGAAATTATATTAATCATTCCTAATGTAAAAATCATAACAGCAGGAAAAATTCGCGCAAATAGTTTTCTTCCACGCCACATAAAACTTAAACATCCAAAACCTAAAGGCAGCCAAAATTCGAAAACGCGATATAATAAAGTTGTCGCTAAACTTTGATTGTGAGAATAACCAAATTGTGTTAAAATATACACCATCGTAAATTCTACAGCACCCAAACCTCTCAAAAATGGTGAAATAATCATTAATAAAACAGAAATCGTATAAGCCAAAGCTGCTGCATCAAAAGTGGGTTGAATACCTAACGCTAACATTGCGATGTAGACGTGTAAAATCCCAGTAATTTCGATGATTGTCGAAATTAGAATTGTGAGATTAATATTTTTTCTGTTTAAAGAAGCTTCAAAAATTGGATTGATTTCTTTCGTAATCTTTGGAAATTTATTCTCTATAATTTGATATAATTTATTTTTGGTTTTGAATGAGTTATAAATGAAATAAACCAAAATTAAAATTATGCCCAAAATAACTAATGATATCCATGAGTCATTAAAGTATTTGTTGACGTAAATACTATAAATAATGATGGGAACGCCAATGATGAAAACCGTTAATAATCCAATAAAACCATAAATAGAACTCGCTTGAATGATTTTATTTGTTTCAAATTGTTGTTTTTTGATTTGTTTGGGTAAATAAGCCAAAGAACTAATTCCGCCCGCTGGTAAAAAAACACTGATAAAATTTCGTTTGAGAAATAAATTGACAGCGTCCCAAAATTTAAGAGGTAAACCAACTGCTTTGAAATTTGTGATATACATTGCGGCTTGCAGCGAAATATAGAGAAGCGTAATTCCGAAACCGATCAATAGCCAAATAGGTTTTGCGCTTTGAATACTCGGAATAATTTGCATCATTTCTTTGCGTTCGCTTCTGAAAAATACAAATGCGAGTAATAAAATAAGTATTGCTAAAACTTGTTGCCAAGGTATTTTTACATATTTTATAGATTTTGGAAACCTCATGTTTGTATGACATTGTTTAGTTCTATTAATTTATCAAAAAATTAAATATCAAAACTTATGATTTGCTTAAAAATAACTTATATTGAAAATAAAAATAAGATATGGAGACTGGATTAAATTTACGTCAAGCTATTTTGAATGATGCAGATAGAATTTGGGAAATTTTGCAACAAGCAATTGAGAAAAGAAAAGAGGAGGGAAGTAATCAATGGCAAAATGGTTATCCAAATCTAGATGTTGTAAAAAATGATATCTCAAATGGTTTTGGTTATATAATTGAGAATGTTGATAATCTAATCATAGGATATGTTGCAATTATTGATGAGATAGAACCTGCTTATACAGCAATTGAAGGAAAATGGATGAATGATGATCCATATATTGTCATACATCGATTGGCTGTTGCACAAGATGTTAAGATAAAAGGTTTAGGAACTTGGACGATGGATGAAATTGAAAAAATAGCAATTATAAAGAAAATACAGAATATAAAAGTTGATACCAACTTTGATAATATTGGAATGTTGCGTGTTTTTGAAAAGTTAGGTTATCATTATTGTGGCGAAGTTTATTTTGATGGAAGCCCAAGAAAAGCTTTTCAGAAAATTATTCAGAATTTAACATAATTGAATATTTTAGATAGAATTTAGAAAAACTAAATAATCAAATTGATAAAAAGATTCCAAAAAAGGAATCTTTTTTTATGAATTTACATAGGGTAATTATGTTTAAAATGTAAAATTAATATTTTAACCCCTAATTTTTATAGGGTGTGATTTAAAATAAATGATTTTATTTAAAAATAATCTAATTTTGATAGGGTTAAAATTAAAAACTTATGAAAGTTGGATTAAAATGGAAAGTAGCTTTTGCAATTATAACGCTAGTTGCATTCGCTGGATTATTTTGGAAACCAGTTGTAGATATTCCAAATACAGGAGAATTTCTTAGCGAAGAAAATATTGTAAATTCAGATGTCGCCTGGATTTTAGCAGCTGCAGGATTGGTGTTATTGATGACGCCAGGTTTATCTTTTTTTTATGGTGGAATGGTGGGTAAACGAAATGTTATTTCTACCATGTTGCAAAGTTTTATTGCCTTAGGTGTGATTTCGATTTTGTGGGTTGTAGTTGGGTTTTCACTGTCTTTTGGTGATTCAATTGGTTTTACAATAAATGGAGAACATTACGGAATTATTGGTAATCCTTTAAGTTATCCATTTTTTAATCATGTCGGAGCATTTCCACACAAAGACATGGCATCTACAATTCCATTTGTTTTATTTGCATTGTTTCAAATGAAATTTGCAGTCATTACACCAGCGCTTGTAACTGGTTCTTTTGCCGAAAGAGTGCGTTTTATTTCCTATTTGTTATTTATGATTTTATTTAGTTTAATCATTTACACACCGCTTTGTCACATGGTTTGGCATCCAGAAGGTTTATT
Source organism: Empedobacter sp. GD03861 (assembly GCF_029840885.1). Classification (NCBI taxonomy): domain Bacteria; kingdom Pseudomonadati; phylum Bacteroidota; class Flavobacteriia; order Flavobacteriales; family Weeksellaceae; genus Empedobacter; species Empedobacter sp. GD03861. Next base: position 12,522 of record NZ_JAOCDJ010000044.1, on the reverse strand, counting down.
GAATAAATATTTTGGCGTAAAAGATTTTGCTGGAGGAACTGTTGTTCATATGAGTGCAGGATTTGCAGCATTAGCAGGAGCTTTGGTGATAGGTAAACGTAAGAACAGAGAACACAAACCTGCAAATATTCCATTTGTTATGCTTGGAACAGGAATGTTATGGTTCGGATGGTTTGGTTTCAATGCTGGTTCAGCTTTGGGAGCAAATGCCACAGCAGCTTTAGCTTTCGGAACAACAACAATTGCTTCTGCTTCTGGAATGATGACATGGATACTTTTTGATAGAATTAATGGTCGTAGCGTTTCTGCTATGGGAGCATGTATAGGGGCTGTAGTTGGATTAGTAGCAATCACTCCAGCTTGTGGATTTGTTACAATTCCTGAAAGTATATTTTTTGGCTTTATTACTGCTATTGTCTCAAATGTAATGGTTCATTGGAAAGTATTAAAACGAGTTGACGATACTTTAGATGTTTTTGCATGTCATGGTGTCGGAGGAATAATGGGAATGATTTTGACAGCTTTTTTTGCACATGGTGAAAATGCGAGTTTGTTACATGGCGGGGTGGATGTGTTTGCACATCATATGATTGCTTTGTTGTTTGTCTCGTTATTTACTTTTTTCGGTGCGATTGCTTTATTTTATATTACGGATAAAATGATTCACTTACGTGTGAGTGATAGAGCAGAGTTCGAAGGATTAGATTTGTCGCAACACGAGGAAAGTTTACATTAATTAAACAATGATATTATAAAAAAATCCGACTACTTTTTGTAGTCGGATTTTCAATTTATACTAATCCAGCACGCTTTAATAAAGCATCTGCTGTTGGTTTATGACCTCTAAATTCTTCGTACAATTTCATCGGTTCTACTGTTCCTCCAGATGATAAAAGTTTATAGAATTTTTGAGCTGTTTCTGGATTGAAAATTCCAGTTTCTTGGAAGAATGCAAAGGCATCTGCATCCAAAACTTCTGCCCATTTATATGAATAATAACCAGATGAATATCCACCTTGAAAAATATGAGAGAAGGATGTACTCATCATATTTTTATCAATTTCTGGATACAACTCTGTTTGTTTGAAAGTTTCTTTTTCAAATTGTTGTAAATCATTGATTTCAGCCAAATCATTCGCATGATAAGCTATATCCAATAATCCAAAACTCAATTGACGAACAGTTTGATAACCTTCCATAAAACTTGAAGAAGCTTTTACTTTTTCAATTAATTCTTGCGGAATAATTTCTCCTGTTTGATAATGTTTTGCAAATAATTTTAAAGCTTCAGGTTCGTAACAAAAGTTTTCGTAAAATTGAGAGGGTAATTCAACAAAATCCCAATAAACATTTGTTCCAGAAAGACTTTCGTACGTTGTATTTGGTAACATTCCGTGTAGCGCATGTCCAAATTCGTGGAACAATGTTGTCACTTCCTGAAATGTCAATAATGACGGCGTGTCTTTCGTTGGTTTTGTAAAATTACAAACAATCGAAATGTGCGGACGTTTGGTGTTTCCATTCACATTAGAAGCTTCTCTATAACTTGTCATCCAAGCACCAGGGCGTTTTCCTGCGCGCGGGAAAAAGTCTGCATACAATAAACTTAAGAACGCACCATTTTTATCTAGAACTTCATAAGTTGTTACTTCATCGTTGTATTTATCAATTTTATGAATTTCTTTAAATGTAATTCCATACAATTTTGTTGCGACATCAAAAGCTCCTTCAATCACATTTTCTAACTGAAAATAAGGTTTCAATTCTTCGTCAGAAAGACTGAATTTTTTCTGTTTTAATTTTTCAGCATAATACGCATGATCCCAACGTTGCAATGTATCAATCCCATCAGTTTCTTTTGCAAATGCAGTTAATTCCTCAATTTCTTTTTCCGCAAATGGTTTTGCTTTCGTTAATAAATCATTCAAGAAATCTAAAACAGTTGTTGGTTTTTTTGCCATACGTTCTTCCAAAACATAATCTGCATGCGTTTTATAACCTAATATTTTAGCACGTTCGTGACGAAGTTTTACGATATTTTTTACATTTTCTTCGTTATTAAATTCATTATTTTGATAAGCTTTTACACCATTTGCTCTAAACAATTTTTCTCTTAATTCACGGTTTTCTGCGTATTGCATAAATGGAATATAGCTTGGTGCTTGCAACGTAATCAACCAACCTTCGTGATTTTTTTGTTCAGCATCGGCTTTCGCTTGATCAATCGCATATTGAGGCAAACCTTTCAAATCATTTTCATCAGTAATAATCAATTCGTATGCATTAGTTTCTGCTAATACATTTTGACCAAATTGCAACGATAACATCGAAAGTTGTTTGTCGATTTCGCGTAATTTATTTTTGTCTTCTTCGTTTAGATTTGCACCATTTCTCGAAAAACCTTTGTATTTTTTTTCTAATAAATAAGCTTGTTCATCGGTTAAATTCAACGAATCCTTTTGATTATAAACGATTTTAATTCGTTCAAATAAATCTTGATTTAAGCGAACATCATTTCCAAATTCAGATAATAAAGGCGAAACTTCTTGCGCAATTTCTTGAATTTCATCATTCGTTTCAGCAGAATTAAGGTTGAAGAAAATAGAAGAAATTCGTCCTAATTTTTCACCAGAAAGTTCCATTGCTTCAATTGTGTTTGCAAAAGTTGGCGCTTCAGGATTCGCAGTAATTGCATCTATTTCTGCTTTTGCTTCTTCAATTGCTTGGATAAAAGCAGGTTTGTAGTCTTCATTTTTGATTTTAGAAAAAGGAGCACTTTCAAAAGGTGTTTCAAATTTTTCTAATAACGGATTTGCCATTTATAGTGTATTTTTTTAGTTAAAATATATTTGTTTGAACTCTTTCAAATTCTAATCCAAATGTAAGAAATCTGACAAATCGTCAAATTTAATGTGTGATTAATTTAGAGTTATTTACATTTGTTTTAAAGTAATCAATTATGAGTGTAGCGTTAATATTCAATCAAAAACCAACAGAAGAGTGGCAAAGAAATTTACAAGAATTGTTGCCAGATACGAAAGTTGAAGTTTATCCAAATATCTCAAATCCAGATGATGTAGAATTTATTGCAACTTGGAAACCGCACAAAAATTATGTGGCTGAATTTCCAAATCTAAAAGTTGTACAATCAGTTGGAGCAGGAATTGACCATTTGTTGCATACCAAAATTCCAGATTCAATAAAGGTAACACGTATTGTCGATCCTGCTTTGAAACAAGAAATGTTTGAACATGTTTTGGCTTGTGTTATGACTTCAATGAAAAATTTGTTGACGTATTATAAAGATCAAGTTCGTAAAGAATGGAAGCCTACTACTTATCAAAATATCAAGGAAACAACTATCACTATTTTAGGATTAGGTGAAATCGGAAAGTTAGTAGCGGAGCAATTTGTTACTTTAGGTTTTCAAGTCAAAGGTTGGTCGAATTCGCCTAAAAATATAAATGGAGTAGAATCTTTTGCTGGAAAAGAAGGCTTGAATGCTGCGATTTCTAATACTAATTTTATTGTAAATATTTTGCCTTTGACAGATGATACAGAAGGTATTTTGAACAAAGACTTTTTTGCACAATGTTCAGCTCATACAGTTTTGGTTAATGTTGGTCGTGGAGCACATTTGGTCGAAAAGGATTTATTAATTGCAATCGAAGAAAAACATATAAAAGAGGCGTATTTAGATGTTTTTGTAGAAGAACCTTTACCTGAAAATCACCCTTTTTGGACGAATGAAAATGTTTATGTAACACCTCATATTGCGAGTGTTACAAATGCAACAACAGCTCTAAAACAAGTTGCAGATAACTACAACAGAATGAAAAATAACGAGACTTTATTGAATGAAGTTTCATTAGAAAGAGGATATTAGATATACCAAAATGACGTAAGATTTTGTTAAAAAGACGCATTTATGTTTTTACTTGTCAAAAAAATCTTTTAACATTGTATTCGAAAAAATAAAAGCTAAAAATGAGTGATTATATTCAACTTTATTCAATTGATAATATTTTAAGAACTTACAAAGAAGAAGCAACTGATCGTCGGTTAGCAATCTTTGATGTAGGTCCTGAAAACAATTATTATTTTGTAAAACGAAAACCTTATAAGTTTACGTCGCTTGGGTTGATTTTAATTACTGCAGGAACATGTGAAATCACGGTGAATTTAGAACCAACATTAATTAAGCGTGATGATATTATTGTGGTTCTTCCAGGTCAGTTGTTCGAGATTATAGAGCACTCGGCTGATTTTGCTGTTCAAGCAATCTTCATTGATTCAGATTTGATTATTGAAGCTGGTTTTCACGTGAAATCCAATAACTTAGTAGAGTTTTTGTCGTCTAAATATCCTAAGATCATCTCTTTAGATAAAAAGATTGTACGTGATATGCGTTACAATCTGAACAAGATTAGTAAATACACCATCAAGAACGAAAATATCTTTGCAAAAGATTTGGTTTTACATCACTTTTCAGTTATGATGTATGAGATGGGAAATTACTACAACCAAGCTGTAACGGCAAAAAGTACAACGAAAGAAGTCAGAAAAGAAGAATTGGCTAAGCAGTTTTTATATTTAGTTTCAACACATTTTCGTCGTCAGCGCAATGTACAGTTTTATGCAGATGAAATGTTTATTAGTCGTAAGCATTTAACCAAAATCATCGTCGAAGTCTTTAATAAATCACCCAAACAAATCATTTCCGAAGCCATTGTCTTAGAAGCTAAAGTCTTACTAAAGAACCCAAAATATAGTGTTTCTGATGTTGTGACAGAATTAAATTTTATAGACACTTCCGTTTTTAGTAAATTTTTCAAAAATTATGCAGGTGTTTCGCCAACAACTTTTATCGCTTCTAACTAATAATTGATGTAAATCAATGCAAATGTGAAAATTTTCTAAAAACGTCTTTTTGACATATTATTACGTTTATTTCGCTAACTAATTTGTTAAAATGGATAGACCTTTGTTGCTCAAATTTTAATTGATGCGTCTTTTAGTAGATAATCGATACATGAAATTTGAATGAAAAGAATTTTATGGTGGTAGATTTTACAAAAAAAATATTTGCACATATTTCAGCAATCGGTGGTTATGTGCCAGAAAATAAACGAACTAATTTCGATTTAGAAAAGATTACAGACACTTCTGATGAATGGATTATAAAAAGAACGGGAATTAAAGAACGTCGTATTTTAGAGGAAGGTTTAGCGACTTCTGATATGGCGGTTAGTGCAATTCAGAATTTAATTGATACATATAAAAAAGACATCAAAGATGTTGATGCGTTGATTGTTGCAACTTCTACACCAGATATGTTGATGCCTGCTACTGCGAATATTGTGTGCGAGAAGTTAGGAATAGAGAATGTTTGGGCATTTGATATGAATGCAGCTTGTTCTGGATTTTTATATGCGTTAGACATGGGCGCTTCGTTGGTTGAAAGCAAACGTTATAAAAATGTTTTGGTCATTGGAGCTGATAAAATCAGTGCGTATGTAGACATCAAAGATCGTTCGACAAATATTTTGTTTGGAGACGGAGCTGGAGTAGTTTGGTTAGAGCCTACAAACGAAGAAGGAATTTTAGATGCTTTGTTACAGAGTAATGGAACTGGAAAAGAATTCTTGAATATAGAAGGAGGTGGTTCTTTGTATCCAGCGAGTTCACAGTTGTTGGTTGATGAAAAACGTTACATTAGACAAGATGGGAAAATTGTATTCAAAAATGCAATTCAATCGATGAGTGATACGTGTGTCAATGTTTTGAAACGCAACGATTTTTCTGTAGAAGATGTAAATTGGTTGGTTCCGCATCAAGCAAATAAACGAATTATTGACGCTGTTGGTAATGAAATTAATATTGAAGAAGGTAAAACTTTAATCAATATTGAGAATTACGGAAACACAATTGCAGCGACAATTCCGTTGTGTATTTGGGAAAATACATCAAAATTAAAGAAAGGAGATTTATTGATGTTGACAGCCTTTGGTGCAGGTTTCTCTTGGGGAGCAAGCTTATTGCGTTGGACAATTTAATCAATAAAAATCATATATTTTTGTTCATAAAGAACGGCAAGAATTTGTCGTTCTTTTTTTATTGTAAACCATTAAATTCTTCACCACACTTCTTGCATTTGAACACGTTTTTGTAGTAAATAGGGTAGACCCAAAATATGATAGAAGATAATAAAGAAAGTAAGCCTTTTCCACCTTTCATTGACTTGTAATTGCTGTAATACTCATTGCTTCCACATTTTGGACAAACAAGAATTTCATCCAAATCATTGGTGTAATTTGAAGCATCAATTTCTTCTAAAACTTTCATGGCACGATCAGTATCTTCTTTCTTAATTTTTACTTTCACACCACCAATAGCATTCGACAAAAACTGATTAATCCCAACCGAATGTTCATCAAAAACAAAAGCATCAATCTGTTCACTCTCTAATTTCGAACGTAAAATATGTGCTTCAATAGGGCTTTCAAATGTTTTTAATGTAATAAGTTCCATGCTAATTGTGTTAAATATTCAATTCAATATCCGATATAAAATTAGTTCTTTTTATCTTAATGTCTTAAATTTTTTAGTAGATGAAAAATGTAATTCAATGTTTATTTTTAATTGTATTGATGATGAATACGACAAATGCGCAAAACCTAAAACAAGTTGCTTATAAAGATGGTTCGCAAAAATTGAACGGTTTAGTAACTGATAACACAACAAAGAAAAGTCCAGGAGTTTTGATTTTACCGGCTTGGAAAGGAGCTGATAACGAAGCAAAACAAGCTGCAATAGATTTAGCAAAAGAAGGCTATATTGCGTTTGTTGCAGATATTTATGGAGAAGGAAACAATCCGAAAGATAATGCGGAAGCGGCTAAAGCAGCAGGAAAATACAAGTCTGATTATGCAGCTTATCAAAAAAGAATTGATTTAGCGTTGAAAGAGTTAATCAAAGCTGGTGCAGATCCAAGTAAAATTGCTGTAATTGGTTATTGTTTTGGAGGAACAGGCGCATTAGAAGCTGCTCGTGCGCAATTAGCTGTTGTGGGCGTTGTTTCTATTCATGGTGGATTAGCAAAAGATGCTGTTCGAAAAAATATTCCTCTTAAAACAAAAGTTTTGATTGAACATCCTGCTGAAGATGAATCTGTAAAACCCGAAGATATTTCGAATTTAGTAATTGAAATGAACGAAGGAAAAACAGATTGGCAAATGATAACTTACGCAAATTCAAAACATACATTTACCAATCCAGAATCACCTGATTACAATAAAGTAATGGCAGATAGAGCTTGGCAACATACATTATTGTTTTTGAAAGAAGTATTGAAATAAAACCGTCAATTCTAGTGAAATTCTTTTTAGAATTTTGTATCGAGAATAAGGTTTTAGAAGATAAAATTTATCTTAATTCTCGATACAATTTTAATAAAAACTGTAACAGTTAAATCTACTGAATAAACAATTGTATCATTTCATACCAAAAAGCAGCTGTAAAAAAGCCTACAATAATACTGATTCCAATAATCAAATTGGTTAGTTTGGTGTTGAGTTTAAATTGTTCCGCAATAATACTCGATGTTACTAATGTAGGCATTGCAGCTTCAAAAATAGAGATTTTAGCCACATCACCTTTTATTCCAATTACGATGGCTAAAAGCATTACAACTGCAGGCGCAATCATTAATTTGTAAACCATAGACATCGAAATTTGAGACCATAATTTTCTCCAACCATTAAACTTTAATTGCAATCCAACCGAAAATAAAGCCAATGGACCTACGGTTGCAGCTAATTTGTCGAAGAAAGGTTCGGCAGGAGATAAGTCGATAAATTGAGATAAAATCAATGCACTAATACAACCTAAAAATGGGGGGAAAGTAAATAATCGTTTCAAGATAAATTTAGAATCTATTGCTCCAGATCCATTGCTTCCTCCTTTTAATGCAGAAACAATTCCGATGGTTGATAAGCACAAAAACATGGTTTGATCACAAATAATCGCGATACTCAAATACTTTTCTCCATAAAATGCTGAGATCAAAGGGAAGCCAATAAAAGATGTATTGCTATAGCCGCTTGCCAATTCCAATGTTCTTCTCGAACGCTCCGAATAGCCTTTTGCTTTGCTGTAGAATTTCATGTAAAACAAACTTCCAACGGCAATAATGACAGTAGAAAAGATAGGAAATAACATTTCTTGCGACCATTCTACTTTTGGTAAATACTTAAACGAGACTGCTGGTAAAGCCAAATATAAGATCCACGTATTGATCCCTTTATGAGCATCAGGATGTATAGATTTTGTTGCTTTAAACACCATTCCGGCGATTATACAGACTGCGATTAATATAAAGTTTACCATTTTTAGATATTTGGAATGCAAAGTTACAATCCCATTTTTTTTTACCCTTAAGATATCACTTTTTATTCAATGCTTATTTTTTATAAAATGGCAAGATTAGATATATTTAATTTATTATTATTGAAAATCACTTTTGAATAACAATTTTCATTTTCCAAAATAGCTGTAAATGGAGTAGGAGTTATTGTATCAGTTGTAGGAAACCAAGTTGTTTTGATAAAATAATTTGGTAATAATATTTTCCCCTCATCTGAGCCGTTTGTGCCAAATCTTTCAAAATCTCTTTTCCAGAATTTAGATGTTGTTTTCTCTTCTAATAATTGATTGGTAGCCTCAATATCAGTTGTAGGTAAGCCAATTTCAGAAATTCCTAAAATAGAATGTTGATCAAATTCTGCATCGTTCTCATAAGCTAAATTATAATGTGTAATCATCTCAGCAAGATTTCTAGCTCCATCATAGAAATAAAAAGATTGTGCATTCCAATTTTCGAACTTTGCAATGTATTGATCAGCATCGGTGTTTAGGATTTTAGTTTTATTTTGTATCCAATCAAATGCCTTTTCGAATTGATTTTTACAAACTAAAAAACTGAAATGATAAATATGTTCTTCGTTCGATTTTATAAAAGTTAATCTTGTCCAACCAACTTGTAAACTAAACTGATTTTCGGTTTCTTCAATTAAATCAAAAGCTAAAATAGTTGTATAAAATGATTTTGTTTTTTCTAGCTCATTTGTAAACAATTGTAATTCTCTTATTTTCATTCTGCGATTTTTTATAAAATTAAATCAACAAAAAAGAAGAAAATAACAAGTTGAATTGATTTAATTAATTGCGTTATAAGAAAACTGTTTAATCTACTTCATACTCCAATAAGGCGAGATATGGATTACCTTTTAACTCAAGAACTTTTGCAAAAGCAGGTTCAGTTTTGTACCCATTCTTTTTAAGTTCGATGATTTTGTTTTTGAATGGTTCGTCAAATTTTTCAAGTAGTTTCGCCTCAATGAGCATATGTCGATAGGCATTTTGTTCGGTTGGAATCTTATTCTCTAAATAAATCTCAATTTCAAACGTATCAATTCTAAAATTACACGTCAAACAAGTTTCGTTATTGTTTGTTAATTGATTGATTTTAAATTCAAAATAATGAGAAAAATTCTCGGTTAAATGATTTGTAGCGTTTTCAAAATTAGATGTTTCACCAATAATATCAATGTCACTATTTTCAATATTGATTTCAATGGGAATTGTACCTACGACAATAGGTTTGTATGTGTCAAGTTTTTCTAAAATTTGATGATTGCGCAACAAATGAAACACATTGTGTTGTATTTCATTTCCGTGTTCTAAATAATCAATGGTAAGAAAATTTTGCATCATTTTATTCTCATCATAGTTACCAAAGAAGTAGCAGCATGCGTTTCTTTGTTCGTTGTTTCGTCAACTACAAAAATCTCTGTGCGTATGGTACTAATTTTTTTTCCGCCTTTTATGACATAGGCTTTTGATAGTAAATAATCACCCAAAGCAGGTCGTAAATAATTCACCTTTAACTCAACTGTTACCACGTAACAATCGTCGTCATAGTGAGAAACAGCAGCATAACCAGATGAAACATCAACCAAAGAAGCAATCATAGCACCATTAAACATTCCGTGCTTACGTGTCATCATTTCTTGTTTCGGAATCTTAATCGAAACATAGTCCGTTTCGCATTCGATAAGTGATGCGTTATAAAATTTTAAGGTTTCCGAACGATTAAAACTTGCTTCTACTAATTCTCTTTTTTCTGGCGTCATATAAAATTGCTTTCAACAAATATAGAGATTTGTCGAAAGCAATTTCAGTTATGCAGTTACGTTATTCAAGTTTTCTTCTTTGATAATTGTATTTTGATGCGACAAAATTACTTTATCCAAACCGCGATAATAATTCCCTTTGTCGACGGTAATCAATAAATTATTTTTCGGAATTTTATTGATAATCTTATTGTTCGGGAAATGTTGTTTCGAGTTTTTGAAGGTAATAAATACATCATCTTCAGTTAGATTTTTGACATCTTCTTCCGAAATAATATCAATCAATTCATAAGGTAAATAAAGTTGATCGAAGATATAATGAAACGTTTTAAGGCGTTTTCCGTTCAATTCTTTGCTATGTTGCAAAAAGTTTCTCAATCTATGTACAACAGCGTAGAAATTACCTACCAAAGGCGGTTTGGGAATATTACGCTCGAACAAGCAACCATCAATCAAACTAAGCGGAAGTTTGATATTCAATTCATCTGTTTTTACATTGTATAGATGGCGATAATCCAAACCTCTTTTCTTGAATTCTTCAATAATATGATCTTTTAGCGCAGGAACTTTAATAGGCAATTGTTGATTGATAAAATCGACCAATTTTTCATCTGATATAGGAGCTAAATTAAGCTCAGAAATGTTTTGTGACATACAATAAATAGTTAAAATAAAACAATTATTGTATTTCGATAATAGGGGATTTTTCGTTGTTTTTGGATGAACTCCCGTATTGTTTTACCACCGTGGAGACTCCTCTCGGTTGGTATCGTTTTCTACGATTCGAAATACGATGTAAAACTACATAAAAAATTGAATATATAGTAATCTATTCTGGTAATTTTATTTTTAAACGATTATTTAGAATAATATTCTAAATAGGGTTTTGTTTCGAGAATAAAGTTTTGAATAATTGCTTGATCTGTTTTTTTATATTCTACCACATAGATATATAGTAATACTAGTTCACTTATTCATTTTTCAATTTATCTCTATTCCTCAACATTGTTAAACCTATGTCTCTATGTGGTTATAATTTTTATGTTCTGAATTAGATGTGACCCTGAAACGAGTTCAGGGTGACAGAAGATGTTTCGACAAGCTCAACATGACAGTAAATGTCATTCTGAATGGAGCTTTAGCGAAATGAAGAATCTAATCCTTCTCAACAGAATACATTTCGAATTCGCTATTATAAATAGAGATTTAGAAAATTTTACAAATAATTAAGATAATTTTAATTGTTTGCCGAAAATTATTTTATACATTTGACTAACAAAGTAATTAAAAAATGAAGTTTACGTGCTTATATATGTCGATTCGCAAACAGGTTTGGAATATCCAGACGTGGGAAAGTCATGTATACTAAAAAGAGATTTTATTTTTTAATATATTTTATGTTTCCCCGTCGAGTTTCGATGGGGATTTTTTTTTGAACAAAAACAACAATTACCCATATAAAATTAAAAACAATGCAAAGTTTACAACAATTAACAATCCCAGTTTGGCCCTTAGAGGACAACACAATCTTAAACAATGTTTCGGTAACATTTCAACTTTTTGGACTTCCATTAGGAACTGCTCCAGTCATTTTGATTAACCATTCCTTACACGGAGATTCAGATTGTACCTATCATTGGGATGGGGTCATGGGAAAAAACAAAGCAATTGATCTTAATGAGTATACGGTAATCTGTATAGATATTCCTGGAAATGGCGTTTCCCAAACCATAAAGTACGACTATATTCCACGCGATCACATTACAGCACGCGATGTAGCGGTGTTGTTTTGGTTGACGTTATTTGAATTGGAAGTAGACGAGATTTTTGCTATTATTGGTGCAGACTTAGGTGGAGGATTAGCGTGGGAAATGGCTTGTTTGTTCCCAAATAAGGTGCTGAATATTATTCCGATAGCAGCAAGTCCTAAAACTACAGATTGGTTGGTAAAAGAGCCAACAGCTAAAACGAATACCTGAAATCTATTTTCTATTCGATAGATATATCACGCAATAGAGGCGATATATTGCAAGTTTCGCAATACATCAAATCGAAGATACATGTGATTTATGTGAAGGACGGAAATTTGTTCAACAAAGCAGAATTAAAACGTTATTACGCCAAACTGCAAGAGTTTAACAAACATGTGCAGTTCCACGAAATAGAACAAATAGAAGATAACGAATTACTAAAAGCAAACATCGATAAGGTTGAAAAAATAGTAGATGGTATCCTCGAAAAAGAATATATAAATAACGTTGCATAAAAACTAAAGCTCCTGCAAGGGAGCTTTTTGTGTTTGTGGTATAGGTGTATTTTGTCTGAAATA
>NZ_JAOCDJ010000043.1:0-16707 GCF_029840885.1 Empedobacter sp. GD03861 | reverse complement strand
TTATAAAAGTAGATTTATTTCCTGAAATCATTATTTCTAATTCATCACAAATCGAGTTGGCGCTTTCACTTCATAAAAAGGCAAACGAATTGTGTTTTATTGCGAATTCGTGCAATTTCCCTGTTTATCATCACCCAAAATGTAACGCAAAATAAAACCGAGCTAAACTCGGTTTTAATAATTTATTATATTTCTGTTATAATTTCTCTTTTAAGAATTGAGCTGTGTAGGACTCTTTTACTTTGACAATTTCTTCTGGTGTACCTTCGGCAACCAAATAACCACCTTTCTTCCCTCCTTCTGGACCAAGATCTATCACCCAATCGGCAACTTTGATAATATCCATATTATGTTCGATTACAAAAACCGAATGTCCCAAATCAATCAAAGCACGTAATGCTTTAATCAACTTCTGAATATCATGGAAATGCAGACCTGTAGAAGGCTCATCAAAAATAAACAAGGTTTTATTTGTCGTTTCTCCTTTCGTCAAGAAAAAAGCCAGCTTCACACGTTGTGCCTCTCCACCAGAAAGCGTATTCGACGATTGCCCAAGTTTTACATAACCCAAACCAACATCTTGTAATGGTTTCAGCTTTTCGACAATTTTATTTTGCTGATGAGTTGCAAAAAAGTCAATTGCTTCATCAATTGTTAGATTTAAAATATCTGAAATCGATTTTCCTTCGAATTTAACTTCTAAGATTTCTTTCTTGAAACGTTCGCCATGGCAATCTTCACAAACCAGCTCTACATCAGCCATAAACTGCATTTCGATGGTAATTGTCCCTTCTCCTTTACATGCATCACAACGTCCGCCATCTACATTAAACGAAAAATGTTTTGGTTGAAATCCCATCACTTTACTTGCTTTCTGATTGGCAAATAAATTTCGGATATCATCGTAAGCTTTTACATACGTCACAGGATTAGAACGCGAAGATTTCCCGATTGGATTTTGATCGATTAACTCAATTCCTTCCAATTGTTTCAGATCTCCAACTAACTCATCAAAATCACCGATTTTATTTCCAAAAATCTCGAAATGACGCTGAACAGCTGGTGCTAAAATATCTTTCATTAAGGTAGATTTCCCTGAACCCGAAACACCTGTAATAACGGTTAATTCGTTCAGAGGAAATTTAACATCAATATTTTTTAGATTATTTTCTCTTGCTCCAATAATTTTCAAATAATTAGGAGATTTTAGACGTTTTTTAGGAACTTCAATTTCTAATTTTCCGTTCAAATATTTAGATGTTAATGTATCACCTTTTAATAATTCATCATAGGTTCCTTCAAAAACTACTTCACCTCCATTTGTTCCTGCTTCTGGACCAATATCGATGATATAATCAGCAGCTTTCATGATATCTTCATCATGCTCTACCACAATCACTGTATTGCCTAAATCGCGTAAACGATGTAAAATTGTAATAAATTTAGCTGTATCACGCGAATGTAAACCAATCGAAGGCTCGTCTAACACATACATCGAACCAACCAAACTACTTCCCAAAGAAGTTGCTAAATTGATACGTTGCGATTCTCCTCCAGACAACGTATTCGAAGCACGATTTAGCGTTAAATATTCTAAACCAACATCTAACAAAAACGTTAAACGCGACTTAATTTCGTATATAATTCGACCCGCAATTTGCTGATCATATTCGTTAAATGTAATACTTGTAAAGAAATCATTCAACTCATTCAAAGGTAAATCAACCAAATCATTAATCGATTTAACCGCAATTTTCACGTAATTCGTTTCCTTACGCAAACGCTTTCCTTTACAAGTTGGACAAGTTGTTTTACCACGATAACGAGACAACATTACACGATATTGAATTTTGTATGTATTCTCCTCAACCATTTTGAAAAAGCCGTCCAATCCTTCCCAGTCGTTATCTCCGTGCCACAAATAGTCTTTTTGCTCTTCGGATAATTCAAAATAAGGTTTATGAATTGGAAAATCTACTTTTTGAGAAAGTTTGATAAAATGATTTTTCCACTCGCCCATTTTCTCGCCTTTCCAAGCTACAACCGCATCTTCGTAGATTGACAACGATTTATTTGGAACGACAAGATTTTCCTCAACTCCAATTACTTTCCCGTAACCTTCGCAAGTTGGACAAGCTCCATAAGGATTATTGAAACTAAAGAAATGAATAGTTGGTTCATTAAAAATCAAACCATCTGATTCAAATTTATTTGAGAAATATTTTACCGTATTATCTTCTACATTTACAATCGCTATTTCTCCTTTTCCTTCGAAAAAAGCCGTCTCGATAGAATCTGCCAAACGATGATAAAAAGATTCTTCGTCCTCTGTTGGCAAAGCGATACGATCAATGACAAGATGAATATCATTTTCGGGTTGAGGTTCAAAATTAAATGAAATTAAATCTTCAATTTTCACTTGATTTCCATCGACACTCAAACGTGTAAACCCTTGCTGTTGAAGAATATTCAAATGTTCTGCAAACGAACGCTCTTCTGGCACAACCAATTTTATTTGAAGAATAAATTTAGTTTCAGCCACAAAAGTTTTTAGATAATCAATCGCATCCGTTACCGAATCTTTTTGAACTAATTCTCCTGTAATCGGTGAATATGTTTTTCCAATTCGTGCGTACAACAACTTTAGATAATCATAGACTTCTGTCGTTGTTCCAACTGTAGAACGCGGATTTGTAGAATTTACTTTTTGCTGAATCGCTATTGCTGGCGCTATTCCTTTGATATAATCAACTTGAGGCTTATCCAATTTTCCTAAAAACTGACGTGCATAAGACGATAAACTTTCGACATAACGACGCTGACCTTCCGCATACAACGTATCAAAAGCCAAAGTAGATTTCCCAGAACCAGACATCCCAGTAATCACGACTAATTTATTTTTTGGAATCGCTAAATCAATGTTTTTTAAGTTGTGCAATTTTGCACCTTTAATCAGAATAAATTCTTTCGGATCAAGTTGATTGATATCTTTTTTCATCGTGGCACAAAGTTAAGTTATTTTAGAAAGTTAAACTTAATCGCAACAAAAATTAGTCATAAAATATAACGTATAAAAAAGAACAGATTTAGTTAAAATATAAAAGCGCATCAACATGTTGACGCGCTTTTTTCAATAAAAAAATAAAAATTTATTCCTGAAATAATAAATAATTTTCTTCGTTTAACTCTTGATATCCAACATCGTACACATAAAAAATTGTGCCATTTTTTGATTCATCTACATTTGTAATGTACTTAAAATCAAAGTTTCTCAAACTCAATTCGTTTTTATTTACCGAACGAGCTCCTTCTTCTAATAAAGTTTTTAAGATACGATTATTTTTTCTTAATCTGTTGTTAATATTTCGTACAATTTCTACTTTATCACGATTAAGATTATTATTATAAGAATTTCGACAAAAATCGTTACAAAACTTTTTGTCTTTTCGACCAAATAAAGTTTGGTTACATTGAAGACACGTATTCATAAGATAGATTTTAGGTTATTTAAATACAAATATAAAAAAAAGTTAATCAATTTACAAATACTTAACATTATACCCTTTTCTACTTTAAAACGAAAGTATTAAATATTTAGTAAATGTTTATCATCTTATTTATTATTTTTGTTTAAATTTTATTGATTTTGAAAATTCTAAATAAATTACCCGACCCTTTTATTCTGTTTTTATTCGTTGCCATTGTTGTCGCATATTTTTTCCCAGATATTAGTTTGTGGTCTTACAAGGATTTCAATCTGAATACAATAATTGATATTGGAGTTATCTTAGTATTCTTTTTTTATGGATTAAAACTTAATTGGAAAGAAGTTTTTAAAGATTTAGCAAATTGGAAAATGCATGTCTTGATTCAATCCATCACATTTATATTTTTTCCATTATTAGTCTTGTGTTTCTATCCTTTCATAAAAAATTACCCAATTTATTTTACTCTGTATGTCGCAATATTTTATTTAGCCGCGTTACCAAGTACAGTTTCTTCGTCAGTTGTAATGGTTTCTATTGCGAAAGGAAATATACCAAGTGCTATCTTTAACGCAAGTATTTCTGGACTAATAGGTATTGTTGTTACACCGCTTTGGATGAGTTTGTTTTTATCAAAAAGTAATGGTGAATTTGATTTATTAGGAACTTTTTTGGATTTAGTTCTTAAAATTATTTTACCTGTTTTTATCGGAGCTCTTCTTCAACCTTATTTAGGGTTCTTTTACAATAAATATAAAAAGCAATTCGGTAATTTAGATAAACTAACCATTGTACTTATTGTTTACAACAGTTTTAGTCATACTTTTTTGGATGGATTATTTACAAAATTAGGCGTTCTTCCGTTGTTGGCAGTTTTCATAATTGTAGTTGCGTTATTCTTTTTCTTTTTCAAACTTTCAAAATGGATTGGTAAGAAAATGAATTTTAATCGAGAAGATGATATCACAATTCAATTTTGTTCGACTAAAAAATCATTGGTTCATGGCTCGGTAATTGCAGCAGTTATTTTTACGGGAGATATCGGTATTTATTTGATTCCGGTTATGCTTTACCACACTTTTCAGTTAATTTATATCAGTTATATCGCTAATCAATATGCTAAAGAAGTTGAATAAAACTTATCGAAGTATCCTTATTTTTCTATTTCAAATTATTTTATTTTCGATACTATTTTCAATCGAAAGCGTTGATGATTTCATCGTCAATCATCTTACATTTCCAATTTCAGGATTTATTGCAAAAATTACGAATTCAGTTCATTTTCCTGTTGGAGAATTGTTTTATTTAATCATTGGAATAATCGGTTTTGTATTGATTTTTAAATTGATTCGAAGTTTTTTCAAATCGAAAGAAAAAGTTTCGCATTCAATTTATTGCATTATGATTTTTGTAAACTGTATCTATTTTATTTACACGTTTGCTTGGAGCGTGATGTACAAAAAACAAACGTTAACTATTGACAAAGAAAAAATCGTTATTCAACCTAAAATTCTGAAAGAAATCTATTGCTACGAGCTTGATAAAGCAATATCAGCAAGAAATTTAATCGAACATAATGATTCGACAACAACGATAAAATTCAAATCTAATTTAAAAGATTATAATCAAGAATTTTTTGCTTTACAACACCAAGTAAATAATGTAAAATGGTTAAAAAATTATCGATTATTAAAAGATACACAATACAAATTATCTTGGATTTCGGAAATGCAAAATTATATGGGAATTTTGGGATACTATAATCCTTTTACGGTAGAAGCAAATCTGAATCGATACAATACAAATTTGAAACAACCTGCTACACTTTTTCACGAATATGGGCATCAAATGGGATTTGCATCAGAAAGTGAAGCTAATTTTTTGGCTTATTATTTAGGTACAAAATCTAGAAATCCTGAAATTAATTATTCGTTTTATTATAAAAGTATTTATACGCTTTTAGGTGCTATTTACAAATCTGATCCGTATTTTGTGAAAATGGAATTGGATAATATGCATTCTAAAATAAAGCAAGACAGAAAAGCCGAATTAAAACATTATTTGAAATATGAAGGTGTTACGAGCGATACTTTTTCTGAGTTAAATAATCAGTTTTTGAAGGCTAATAATCAAGAAGGAACTATAAGTTATAGCAAATATGTCGAATTGATTTATTTGTTATATCAGACAAAAAAAGCAACGAATTAATCGTTGCTTTTATATTATTGTTAAAGTTCTAAATCATTTAAAATTAATTTTTCCACCAGCTAATTTTTTCTGATTACGTTGCGTTGGATTACCATAAATATCAATCACTCCTCCTGCTCTAGTTTTTGCATCTACAGATTTCTCCGCTCTCGCTTCTATTACTCCTCCTGCATTTGTTGTTAAACTTGCTGTATCAGAATTTAATGTTTTCGAATAATATTTCCCTCCAGAATTTGCAATTACAGTCTGAAATTCAGTATCACCAGTTAAAATTACTTCAGCACCAGAATTTATTTTGACTTCTAATTTTGATGTTTCGATTGGTAATTTGATAGATGAACCTTCGTTAGATGTCAAATACAATGCTTGTGATTTTACAACATCATCAGAATAAATGCGAGAACCTTGACTTGCCTGAATTTCGTATAATGATTTGTAATAAACCTTAACCGTTGCTTCTCCTCCTTGCATCAATTTGGTTCCTGTCATTTTCAATTTCAGTTCACCTTTGTTATTTTCAACTTGAACATCGCTCGCATTAACTCCATCTATTTTTACTAAGTTTTCGTTCGAAGAAATTAACTCAACCGGAATTTTATCATAAACTTTTAAGATATTAAAATCTCCAACATTTATCTCTTCTTGCGCAAACGCAAAAGTTGAACAAAATATAGCGGCTGCTGACAATACGATATTTTTCATAAAAAAAGTTTTCTAATTTGATTTGAAATTACACAAAATTTAAACCAAAAAAGAAAACTTAAGTTATTTTTAAGATATATTGTAAGAATTATTTCGCTCCTTCAGCTGTTAATTCTGCAATACGTACAATAATTTCTGTCGCTTTTTCCATAGATTCTACTGGAACATATTCGTAAGGTCCGTGGAAATTGTGACCTCCAGCAAAGATATTAGGACAAGGTAATCCCATAAAAGATAAACGAGCTCCGTCTGTACCACCACGAATTGGTTTGATATTTGGCGTAACTCCACAATCTTTCAAAGCTTGTTCTGCGATTTCAACTGATTGAAATTTCTCTTTTACTTTCTCAATCATATTAAAATATTGATCAGAAACTTCTGCTGTAATTACTTCATGATCAAAACGCTCTTGAATATCAGCAGCAATTTGTAAAAATAAAGCTTTACGCGCTTCATATTGCTCCATATCGTGGTCACGGATAATGTAAACCATTTTTGCTTCAGATACATTTCCTGTAATTTTAGCTAAATGAAAGAATCCTTCGCGACCATCAGTTAATTCAGGAACTTCGTCGTTTGGTAATTGTGCAGCAAACTCCATTGCAATATTAGATGCATTAATCATCTTATCTTTCGCATAACCTGGGTGAACAGATTTACCTTTGATTGTAACAATACCAGATGCAGCATTAAAGTTTTCGTACTCTAATTCTCCAATTTCAGAACCATCCATTGTATACCCCCATTCAGCTCCAAATTTCTCTACATTAAAAAAATCTGCTCCACGACCAACTTCTTCGTCAGGTGTAAATCCAATAGCGATACGTCCATGTTTAATTTCTGGATGAGCAATCAAATATTCTGCAGCTGTTACAATTTCAGCAACACCAGCTTTATCATCAGCACCTAATAATGTTGTACCATCAGTTGTAATGATTGTTTGACCTTTATATTGAGATAATTCAGGGAATTCGTTTGGTGATAAAATCATTGATTCGTTCAATTTGATATCTCCACCATCGTAATTTTCCCAAATTTGAGGTTGTACATTTTCTCCAGAAAAATCTGGCGATGTATCCATATGAGAAACAAAACCAATAGTAGGCACTTCGTGATCAACTGTAGAAGGAACATATCCAAAAACATACCCGTTTTCATCTATTGAAACATCTTCTAAACCGATTTGTTTTAACTCTTCAACCAAATAATTTGCTAAATCCCATTGACGGTCTGTACTTGGAAATTTATCTAAAAAAGCTTCACTTTCAGTGTAAGTTTTAACATATTTCAAAAAGCGTGTTACCAACTTTTCTCTCCATTCTGTTTGCATTGCGTTTTAATTTTTGTCAAAATTACTAAATTATCTACCTTTAAGGCGCAAATAAACCAAAAAAATGAGTGAGCTAACTTTTAAAATTATTGAATGTCCACGTGATGCGATGCAAGGACGCAAAGATTTTATACCAACTGACAAGAAAATTGATTACTTAAATCGTTTATTGACTGTTGGTTTTGAAGCGATAGATTGTGGAAGTTTTGTTTCGCCAAAAGCGATTCCACAGATGGCGGATACGAAAGAAGTTTTAGATAATATTGATAAAACCAATTCAAAATCGAAATTATCTGTTGTTGTTGCCAATAAAAGTGGCGCAATGAAAGCTGCAGAACACGAAAAAGTGGATATTATTGGATTTCCTTTTTCTATTTCAGAGAATTTTCAACAATTCAACACGAATAAAAGTCGTGAAGAAGCGTTTGAAATGGTGAAAGAAATCAACCAAATCTCAAATGATAATGGTAAACATATGTTAATTTATCTTTCGATGGCGTTTGGAAACCCTTATGGAGAAACTTGGAATGAAGAAATCGTAAAAGAATGGTCTAAAAAAATGGCGGATATCGGAATTTCTTCAATCAATTTATCAGATACAATTGGTGTTGCAGACGAAAAAACAATTGTTGATTTGTTTCAAAATTTGATTCCTCATTATCCAGAAATTGAATTTGGCGCACATTTTCATACCGTTTATACCGAATGGCATTCTAAAGTACAAGCCGCTTATGATAATGGTTGTCGTCGTTTTGATGGTGCTATAAAAGGTTTGGGCGGTTGTCCAATGTCAAAAAGTGATATGGTCGGAAATATGCCAACCGAAAAGTTAATTAGTTTCGCAAATGAGCACAAAGAAAAACATGGTTTGAATCTTTTTGATTTCGAATCTGCTTGGAATGTTTCTTTGCGTACATTTGGCTTAGTTTAATCTTAACAATAAACTAAAAAATCAATTCTTTTGTTAAAGGAAATTAAAATATGTTGGACTTTAACAAAAAAAGTTAAATTTGCTCATCGGTAAGTTTTTTTATCGAGCTTAGAATATTAAAATGAAATTAAAGTATATGAAATTTAAATCGAGTATGATGTTGCTAATTGCAGCATTATTTACGGTAAATACTTTTGCACAAACAGCAAAACCAACACCAAAACGTCTTGCTAAAGTAGATGGTATAGCTGCTGTTGTCGGAGATCAGATTGTTTTAGAGTCTGATGTAGATCGAGATTATTTAATGTCAAAACAACAAGGGATGCAAGTCGAAGACAAATGTGATTTCCTAAACGACATTATGTTAGACAAAATGTTGGTTGATCGTGCAAAACAAGATACTTTAATCAAAGT
The DNA here is from genome assembly GCF_029840885.1 of Empedobacter sp. GD03861. Classification (NCBI taxonomy): domain Bacteria; kingdom Pseudomonadati; phylum Bacteroidota; class Flavobacteriia; order Flavobacteriales; family Weeksellaceae; genus Empedobacter; species Empedobacter sp. GD03861. The sequence continues at coordinate 7,637 of NZ_JAOCDJ010000043.1, read as the reverse complement.
GACACAAGATGAGGTAACTCGTCAATTAAATAGCCAAATCGAAGGTTGGATTGCTCAAGCTGGAGGAGAAAAACAAATTTTAGACTATTTCGGATTCCGTACAATGGCGGAAATGAAAAACGAAACTAAATATATCGTTGAAGATAATATTTATGCGCGTAACAAAAGAGAAATGGTTGTAAAAGGTGCTGATGCAACACCAGAAGAAGTTCGTATGTTTTTCGAAAAACACCAAGGTGAATTACCAGACGTGAAAGACGAAGTTTCGATTAGCCATATTGTAACTTATCCTGAAGTTTCACAAGAAAATCAACAAAAGATTATCGATCAATTAAAAGAAATCAAAAAAGAAATTGAAGAAGGTGCCTCTTTTGCAACGAAAGCAATTTTATATTCAGAAGATCCAGGTTCCGCAAGTAACGGAGGTGAATACAAAAAAGTTTCTCGTGGTAAAATGGTAAAAGAGTTTGATGCGGTTGCGTTTAACTTACAAGAAGGTGAAATTTCTGATCCATTCAAAACTGATTTTGGATATCATATTATTAAGTTAGAAAAACGTCGTGGACAAGAATTAGATTTGCGTCATATCTTGATTACGTTGAAACCAACGGAAGAAGAAATAAAAAAGGCTTATAATAAATTAGATTCGATTCGAGTTTTAATTAACGACGGAAAAATGACATTTAAAGATGCTGCATTAAGATTTTCTGATGATAAATACACAAAATTTAACTCAGGAAATATCATGAACCAAAATTCTGGTGACGATCGTTTCGAGAAAATGGCTTTGCCTCTACCAATGTTTACAGCAATTGCAACATTGAATGAAGGAGATATTTCTCAAGTTTTCGAAGATGATTTTGATAACAGAAAAGCTTTAAGAATCTTAAAAATCAATAAATTTTATCCAGAGCATAAAATCAATTATCAAGATGATTACTATAGAATTCAGAAATTTGCGGTTCAAGATAAAGAACGTACATTGTTGATGGATTGGGTAAAACGTCAAGTTGGTGATGCTTACATTAAAATTGGAAAAGAATACCAAAGTTGTAATTTCCCGATCGATTGGGAAAAGAAAAACCAAAAATAATAAAACAAAAAACCTCGAGAAATTCTCGAGGTTTTTTTATGTCTTAAAAATAAATAATCTTATTTCGCAATCGGAACTTGAGAAGGCCAAATTAACTTACTTGGATCAAATCCTACTTTCTTTGCCGAATCAAAAAATCTGTCTTTTACCTTATCCGAAATCTCTTTCTTACGCGATAGAATCCATAACTTTTTATAATCTTCACTTGCAACTAATACATTATTGTAATCTTTATCAAAATCGATTACATATAATTTTTTTGCTAAAATTGGTAAAAACGTTGTCGAGAACAACCCAACATTTTCGATATCTTGTGCTGCAATTCCTTCAATCTTTTCCCACCCTTTTTTCTTCGCATTGTAGCCGCGCACAATCACTTCCAATTGCCCATTTTCTTCGTTCAAATTAAAACGATGCGTCACATTTGTTTGTCCTTTTTGTGCTTTATTTTCCAAACGTGCAATCTCGTACCAACGCCCTAAAAATCCACCTAAATCAAAATTTTGAGCAGGTTTGTATTTTACATTTTTCTTATTGTGATTAACGATATATGCTGTTGTCCCTAACGCCAATGCTGCAAGGGCTAATTTCTTAAAATTCATTTTACTAAAACTTAGGTTGCAAATGTATCAATAATATTAAAGTTGAAAAAATATGATTTTACATTTTGAATTAATTAAAGTTTTATTTAATTTTATTAAAACTAATTTTAATATTATTTAATCAAATGAAAAAACTTCCTGTTATATGCCCCAGCTGTGCCGAAGAATTAGCGGTCGAAAAATTAATTTGCAACCATTGCGAAACACAAGTTGTAGGAAACTATGAACTTCCTTTATTTCTGAAACTTACAAATGAAGAACAAGCATTTATTATGCAATTCTTTGTCAACTCAGGAAGTTTAAAAGACATGGCGAAAGAATTTGAAGTCAGCTATCCAACCATGCGAAATAAAGTAGATGATTTGATTAATAAAATAAAAACAATGTCTGATGAATAAAGAATTTTCAGCATCGATGTCGCTTTTTTTCAAGGTTACAACTACAATTTTAATCATATTAATAATCTTAATTGGAGGAATATTGTTTAAAGAAACAGAAGTATATGTTGCGGTGATTTATGCAATCATTATTTATCCATTGTTTGCGTATTATTATTTAATCTCATTAAATAAAATTAAAGTTGATTTGAATAATATTTATTTTATTTCAAAAATTAAAACGAATATTATTCCGATAAATGAAGTAAAAATTATTACAAGAAAATCTCAAAATAATTTGATAATTGTTGGATGCAGAGGATTTATGGGATTGATAGGAAGATCTATGGACAATTACAGATGCAATATAAAAAATCGCACAAAACTTGTTGCTATTGAATTAGAAAATGTAAAATATTTGGTAAGCTGCGACAAACCTGATGAATTTGTTAACACAATAAATACACTAAAAAATGATAAAGAAACTCCTTAATCCATTTGCATATTTCGATGAAAAAATACTGTTCATTATTGGGCTATTTTCGCATTTCTTTTTCACTTATATCGCCAAAATTACAGAATCTTTTTTTCCTGATTTTTTAAGCATCAAGAAAAATGGAATTCCTTATTCTTATCTCGATTTGTTGTATCAAAATACGAAAAATCTAGCGATTGCTATTCTCCTATTTTATATTTTAGGAAAAAACATCAATAACAGAACACGAATTATAGACATTGTAAACGTTGTTTTAATCTCTAGAATAGCCTATTACATTGTATTTATTACCGATTTTATTCCAATTGTAAACAAAAGCATGGACAAAGTTCTAAAAGGAATTATAACAAATAATCTCGAAGTTTTACATGAAGCCCCAACAATGATTGTACTTGTAATTGTAGCTTTTATTGCGATATTTTTCTTGTGTGTAATGCTCTATTATTTATACATCGGTTTCAAAACGGTTACAAACATGAAAAATACAAAACAAGTTTTTGCTTTCATTGCTGTCTTGTTATTCATCATTGTTTCAACTTCAATATTATCATTATTAATACCACAAAAAATATGAAAAAAGTTTTATTTTTCTTTATACTTATTTGTTCTACAGTTTTTGGTCAATCAAAAAATGATTTCACAGAATCAGATATTCAACTTAACAAAAATCAAATTAAATTATTTGGAACATTATGTTTACCTCAAAATGCAAAATCTAAAATACCAATTGTTTTATTAATTTCTGGTTCTGGACCAACAGATAGCAATGTCAAACAAATAAATTAACAAAAAAAGCTCTGATTTTCAGAGCTTTTTTTATGGCTTTTCAAAATCTAATGTGGCAGTTTCATTTTCTTTTTAATACATCCTTTTAGACAATGTAGTATCTTTGGGATAAAGTTGCTAAGAACATGAAGTGGTCGGGTTTTAAAAAAGGGATTTTAATTAGCTTTGTGGTAAGTGCTTTAGCCATAGCCCCCAGAATTATTCGCTTAAACAAAGATGATCTGCATTATTTGCTGAATCATTTCCTGTATCTTTTTGTGTTGACTTTATTGTATTGGGTATTAAGTCAGTTCTTTGTTTACAAAAAACAAAAAATAGTTTTATACACCGCTGCTTTTCTCTTCTTATCAGGATTACTTTCTATTTTTTACCAGTTGTTCTTAGAGGTTTTTTTTGGCGATTTTAAAATTTTATATTCTGATTTTCCTTTGATACGTGATTTGAATGAGAAAAGGCAAATCCTGATGCTGTTTTTCAGAGGGATTCTTTTTAGCGCAATTATCTATTTTATTGTGTTTTATTTGAATTTACTTTACGAAAAACAACATGTTTTAACCGAAATAGAACAGCTTAAGAAAGAAAAACTGGAAGCTCAGTTAGATTCGTTAAAACAACAAATTAGTCCGCATTTTTTGTTTAATTCATTGAGTACACTTCGAACAATGGTTACCGATGAAAGCTCAAAAGTATATATCAATAAATTATCCAATGTGTATCGTTATTTACTGAGTTTGAGCGATTCTAATTTAACATCTTTACAAGCTGAACTCGATTTTATTGAATCATATTTACACATTGTAAAAGAGCGATTTGAAGAAGCTATTCAAGTTTCGATCCATGTTTCACCAGAAGCGCTGTCAAAACAAGTTCCGCCATTGGTACTTCAGCTTTTGATTGAAAATGCGATTAAACACAATGTCATTTCTTTTGAAGATCCGTTATACATTGAAATTTTTGACAAAGACCGATTTTTATTCGTTCGAAATAATTACCATCCTAAATCTTCTGTAGAAAAAAGTACAGGAAAAGGATTGAAAAATATTGAAAAGCGTTACGAATATTTATCGGAACAGGAAATAAAAATTGAGGTAAGCGAAGCTTTTTTCACTGTTAAATTGCCTTTGTTATGAAAGAGAAAAGTTATTTGTTATACGTTTTGTTCATGGCAGCTCGTTATTTCTTTTTTTCAGGAATGACGTTTCTATTGTTTTATGTTATTTTCAGAAAAAACGTGGTGCAACTTAAAATCCAAAAGTTGTTTCCTAAAGATAAAGATTATAAAAGAGAAATTCAATATTCTATTTTGACCATGTTTATTTTTGCGGGATTTGCGTATCTGTTATCCGCAACTTCTTTTTGGCAATACACCAGAATATATCGCGATTTCAATGAGCACAGCATTGGCTATTTTATTTTTAGTGTAGTATTGGCTATTCTGATTCATGATACCTATTTTTATTGGATGCACCGATTAATGCATCATCCTAAAGTATTTAAATATGTGCATTTGGTTCATCATAAATCGACCAATCCAAGTCCGTTTACTTCCTATTCATTTCATCCGTTTGAAGCTGTAGTTGAAGCAGCGGTTATCTTGGTTATCGTATTTCTTATTCCAATACACAAATTTGCTATAGGATTGTTTCTGTTGTTTATGATTGTATTCAACATTTACGGGCATTTGGGATACGAAATTTTTCCAAAATGGCTGCTTCAGTCATCCATTGGTAAATGGTTCAATACATCGTTAAATCACAATATGCATCATAAATATTTCAATGATAATTATGGATTATACTTTCGTTTTTGGGACGAATGGTGTGGAACAACACATCCCGATTATCAGAAAAAAATGAATCAAATGTTACACCAAAAATCATGAGATGCTAACAGTTTTAATTATTGAAGACGAAATAAAAACGGCTCGTGAATTAAAAAAGAATATTGAGCAATCTATTGAAGAAGTTACCGTTTTGGAAATAGTAGCTTCCATCAAAAGTGCTGTTCGTTGGTTAAAAGAAAACAATCATCCGGATATTATTTTTTCAGATATTCAGCTAGCTGACGGATTGAGTTTTGAAATCTTTAAACAAGTAGAAGTACAATCGCCTATTGTCTTCTGTACAGCCTATGATGAATATGCAATTGAAGCTTTTAAAACGAGTGGTATTGATTATTTATTGAAACCGGTAGACGAAATTAAATTACAGCAAAGTATTCAGAAATATCAGAGCTTAAAAAAAACACTCGCCTCAAAAGAAGAAATGACCAATTATGGAAACATTCAGTCATTTGTTAATGCAGTTGCTGAAAATCAGTATAAAAAAACAGTTTTAGTTCACTATCAAGAAAAAATAATTCCGTTAACAACAGAACAAATTGCCTATATCCACTATGAATTAGGTAATGTTTACATTATGACTTTCGATAAAAAACGCTATTTTATCAATCAAACTTTAGACGAATACGAAAACCTTTTGCATCCCGATCAGTTTTTTAGAGCAAACCGTCAGTTTATTGTAAACCGTTCGGCCATTCAATCCTTAGAAAATTATTTTTCCAGACGGATGTTATTACGATTACAATTGCCAGTTTCTCAGGAAATTATTGTGAGTAAAACCAAATCTCCATTACTTATAAAATGGATTGAGAAATTTTAAAATTCGTTCTGTGCGGTTCATTTTATAATTTGTCCTTTTCATTGCTGAAATTTAAAAGACAAGAATAGTAAGAGCTACTTTTGAGTAAGAAATTTAAAAAAAATATAAAAATGAAAAATGTACTATTGTTACTTTCGGTGTTCTTTGTAAGCATTGGAACTTTTGCACAAGAAAAAACAACAGAAGAAAAGGCTACTGTGTTAACAGAAAGAATGAAGGAACAAATTGGGTTTAGCGATGAAACTAAAGAAAAAGTTCAGAGCGTCAACTTAGATTTTGTAAAAAAGACAGAAGAAATAAAAGCAGGAAGCTCTAGTAAACTGACTAAAGTTAAGGAATTAAAAACTGCTGATGAAGAACGAGATGCCAAGTTGAAAGAAGTCTTAACCGAAGAAGAATATAAGAAGTTCAAAGACAAAAAGACGGATAACAGAAAAGAAATGAAAGAGCGTTTTATAGCGAATCGAAGTAAATAAGTTTAGTTAGTAAACACCTTGTTTAAAAAGCAAGGTGTTTTTCAGTTTTTAAATCCAGTAGTAATGAGAGTAATTATCATTTTTATTGCATTTTTGTTCTTAGGTTTCGGTTCTGGTAATTTAGATGCTATCATCGGACAATGGGAAAATCCTGATGGAACTAGAAGAGTCGAGATTTTTAAAAGTAAAGACTGTTATTTGGGGAAAATTGTATGGTTAAAAGTTAAAGAGCCTAAAGCAAAACCAGGAGACATCATTTTTAAAGATATTCAATTTAAAAACCCGCATTGGAATGGTAAAATCACACTGCCAACAGAGAGCCGGATTTTTGATATGGAGCTTCGGTTAGTCTCTGAAAATAAATTAGAAATAAAAGCTTCTTATAAAAATATGAGTCGCAAAAAAGTTTGGAAGCGAGTATTTTAGACTTGTTTTTTAGGCGAAAAATAGTATATTTGTTAGTAAAGTTTTAGCCATGAAAAATTCTACTTTTTTAAGACCAAGTTTAGTTGTCATTGGGATTGCATCTATTCGCTATGACAAAAGAGGAATCGGAGAAAGTTCTATTGCTAATTTGGACGAGTCTAAACTTACATTTGATGATTACGTTGAGGACGCAAGGAATTGGATAACTTTCATAAAAAAAGATAAAAGATTTGGTTCTATTTCAATAGCTGGACACAGCGAAGGTTCATTAATTGGAATGCTTGCATCTTCAAAAAATATCGACAAATTCATCTCGATTTCTGGTGCAGGAGAATCTATTGACCAAATACTTAAGAAACAATTAAATCTACTTCCTGAACAATTAAAAACCGAATCGTATGCTATTATAGATTCTTTGAAAAATGGAAATACTGTAAATAATATTAATCCTAATTTATCTTCATTATTTCGTAAAAGTGTACAACCTTATTTAATTTCTTGGATTAAATATAATCCTGTAAATGAAATCAATAAATTAACTATTCCTTTTTTAGTGATTCAAGGTGATATGGATATTCAAGTTGATACGGAGAACGCTAAAAACCTATCTCCTAAATCTGCTGTTATTATCAAAGGGATGAATCACGTTTTAAAAAATGTTACTTCAAAAGATGATTTATCTTCTTACAACAACCCAGAACTTCCAATAAATATAGAATTA
>NZ_JAOCDJ010000042.1:0-18421 GCF_029840885.1 Empedobacter sp. GD03861 | reverse complement strand
TTTTATATTTTTTATGCAAATCTTTTATTACAACAGCTGGTTCATAAACCGTTTGAAATTTTATTGGTTTACTGTTTTTGAAATATTGTACTTTCAGCCACGTATCATTACTATCTAATTTTGTATAGCTGTTACTTTTTTCCAAGACTTTATCGTTCACCGTACTTAAAATTGCAAAATAATCAAAATTATTACGCTGACCAATTTCTGCTGCTCTCAACAAAGCATAGTCAAACGTTTTGTCTTTTTTATTGTATTCGTTTCCATCAAAACTAACAATATAGGTATCATTGTTCACCTTTTCTTCGGTATAACCGCCTGTACCATTATCTTTTTGGTATGCAACAGCCTTGCTGTTATGACAACTTGCTAAAGCAAAAATGAAAGCTCCAGCACATAAAATTTGAGTTAATTTTTTCATATCATTATAATTGGTTATTGTGCTTTAACAAAAGTTGTTCCTTTTAAGATATGTTTTTGATATTTCTAAATATTTTCTTAACAAATTATTTTTGAAGAAAATACTTTTTTATAAACATTTCTGATTAACAGTGTGTTTTTTAAACATTTAAAATCAATTTCGTTACAACATATTTAACATTCTATTAACTCATTGATTCTAATAAAAATCATTTAAGTTTTAATGCTTTATCTGATAAACTCACCTATTTTTGTAAATCAATTATAAGTAATGAGTAAATTAGAAAAATATCTATTTTCTACCAGAACCATGACGGTCTTGCTATTCATCTACGCAATCGCCATGGGTTATGCCACTTTCATTGAAAATGACTACGATACGGCTACTGCAAAAGCTGTTATTTACGAGGCAAAGTGGTTTGAGGTATTAATGATTTGGTTGATCGTTTTGTTCTTAATGAATATCAAACGATACCGATTATGGTCAAAGGAAAAATTGCCTTTATTGGTTTTCCACTTAGCATTTTTGTTTATTTTTATTGGAGGAGGAATTACTCGTTACATCAGTTTCGAGGGTGAAATGCCTATTCCAGAAGGAGGAACAAGTAACGAAATTACATCGTACAAATCTTATTTCAAGATGATGGTTGATGATGGTACACAACGTTTAGCGTACGACAATCATCAATACAACATGACGTATTTTGACAGAAAAGATAGTACAAGTTCTTTGTTCCGTAGACACTTTGAAGGTGAATATCAGTTCAAAGATAAAGTCATTAAATTAAAAACTTTTGATTACGTACCTCACGCTTTAGATACGGTTGTAAGAAAAAAAGAAGGAATTAATGTTTTAGAAATCGTGACAGTTGGACAAGCTGGACGTAATTCTGTTTTCATCAGAAATGGTGAAATAAAAAGTGTTAATGGAACTTTAGTTTCGTACAATAGACCGCAAGATGGTGCGGTACAAATTACTGGAGAAGGAGAAAATTTGGTTATCAAATCGCCTTTCGAAGGAGAATATGTACAAATGGCTGGACAACAAGTTGGACAAATTACAGACATGCAAAAATTGCAAGAAGGTGCTGGAAAAGTTGAATTTAATGTTCCTGCTCCATTAAAACTACGTTCGTTATATACAATCAACGGAGCGCAATTTGTAGTTCCAAATCCGGCTTTCAAAGGTGAAGTTTTATATAGACAAGGTTCTAAATTTAAAGCAGAAGAAAAGAATCTACCTGGTGCAATTAGAGCCGAAGTTATTGTTGGTGATAAACGCGATACAGTGACAATTGTTGGTGGAAAGGGTGTCACAAATTATTCTGCTGATGTACAAATTGACGGAATGAATATTTCGTTAGGTTACGGTTCTAAATTAGTAAAAGTTCCATTTAGCATTCGTTTAGATGACTTTATTTTAGATCGTTATCCTGGTTCTACAAATCCTTCTTCTTTCGAATCTAACATTACAGTTATCGACGAGGGAAAAGAAACAAAACATCACATTTATATGAACAATGTAATGGATTATAAAGGTTACCGTTTCTTCCAATCGAGTTATTTTCCAACGGAAGACGGAACTATTTTACAAGTTAACCAAGACTGGTGGGGGACTAACATTACCTATTTAGGATACTTCTTATTATTTGGAGGAATGTTTGTTTCATTATTCTGGAAAGGAACTCGTTTTACGCAATTAAACTCTCTATTAAAAAGTTTACATACCAAAAAAGTAAATATTTTACTTCCATTATTTTTACTTTCTGGATTAGCATTTGCTCAAAATCCAAGTACTACTGATGGAGGAAAAAATGGACATCAAAAAATTCAGACTGATTCGGAAAAAGGGAACGTTCATTCATCAGAGCACATTGGTAGTTTTTCTACAAAAATGGCTGATGGAGATGAATTAGCGAAGAATGTAAAAATTCCTGACGAACACGCTGATAAATTTGGTCATTTACTTACACAAGATATCGAAGGACGTATAAAACCTCTTAATACACAAGCTTTAGAAATCCTTAGAAAAGTTTATAAAAAAGATAAATTCCACGGATTATCTGCCAATAAATGGTTTATTTCTTTGCAATTAGACCCTGCTTATTGGGTAAATGCTCCGATGATTGAAGTTGGAGATAAAGGAGGAGATCGTTTAAAGAAAATTACAAGCGCAAACGAAGATGGTTACACATCTTTAATGAATTTGATCGATCCAAAAACGACTCGTTTTAAATTAGATAAAGCCTATAACGAGGCATTCTCAAGAAAACCTTCAGAGCGTTCTAAATTTGATGAGGAAGTAATTAAGGTTACAGAGCGTTTCAATATTTTAGATCAAACTGCAAAAGGATATCAATTAAAAATAATTCCAGTTCAGAATGATCCTTCAGAGCGTTGGACTTCTTGGATTTATCAAACACAAGAAAATCCTGTAGAAATCGATACAATGGCACTTGGAATGATTAGTGTTTATTTTAACATGGTTTCGAAAGGATTAGAAAATGGTAATTGGACGCCTGCAGATAATGCGGTAGATTATATCGATAAATACCAACAAAAATGGGGTAAAAATGTTGTGCCTTCTCCAACAAAAGTTGAGATAGAAGTGTTATACAACAAATACAACGTTTTCTTTTGGGTGATGATTGCTTATTGTATGGTTGGTGGAGTTTTAATGATTTTATCCTTCATTCAGTTATTTTCAGAAAGCAAAGCACTTCATCGAATTATCAATGTTTGTTTGGGATTAATATTTATTGTCTTTATCGTACAAGCCGCAGGACTTGGTGTTCGTTGGTATTTAACTGGACACGCACCTTGGTCTAATGGTTACGAAGCCATTGTATTTATTTCATGGATTAGTGTTTTAGCTGGATTGTTATTATACAAAAACCGAAACGCATTTATTCCAACAACAGGAGCTATGGTTGCTGTAATTATGATGGGATTTGCACACGGAGGTTCTATGTTAGATCCACAAATTACACCACTTGTTCCTGTACTAAAATCATATTGGTTAATTGTACACGTTGCGATTATCGTTTCATCTTATGGTTTCTTTGGATTAAGTGCTATTTTAGGAGTTTTCTCATTAATTATCATGATGATTAAACCAAATAAAAAGATTGAAATTTCGCTAAAAGAAATGACTTACGTTTCTGAAATGTCATTAACAATTGGTATTTTCTTACTTACCGTTGGTACATTCTTAGGAGGTATGTGGGCAAACGAATCTTGGGGACGTTACTGGTCTTGGGATCCAAAAGAAACTTGGGCTTTCGTTTCTGTAATTGTTTATGCAGTTGTTTTACATATGCGTTTAGTTCCAGGATTGAGAGGGAAATTTGCCTTCAATGTTGCAGCAATGTGGGCTGTTTGGACAGTAATTATGACGTATTTTGGCGTTAACTATTACTTATCTGGATTACACTCATACGCAGCCGGAGATCCAATTCCAATTCCATTCTGGGTTCCTGCAACAGCAGTCGCAATGTTAGTTTTATCTATTGCAGCTTGGTATTTCCAAAACAAAGTTTACCACGTAAAATCAAAAAATTAATTTCTTTAAATATTATAAAATAAAAAAGCTCATCCAAAGATGAGCTTTTTTATTTTAACCTACTTTAACTTACAAATCATAACATTTTTTTTAAATTTGTTTAAAATAGTACGCAATGAAATATTTATTCATCGGATTTTTAGGGCTATTTATAGCTTGTAATGCGCAAGAAACTAAGAAAGTTTCTAAAAAGCAAACCATTCATCAAACAACAAAAACACCTCAAAAAGTGAACAAAATTTACGATTATACATTCAAAGATATCAATGATGACGATTTTAATTTCGCTGATTTGAAAGGAAAGAAAATCTTAATTCTTAACACAGCTTCAAAATGTGGTTACACACCTCAATATGACGCTTTAGAAAAATTGTATCAAGAATATAAAGATCAAGGATTAGTAATTGTTGGATTTCCTTCGGACAATTTTGGAGGTCAAGAATTTGACAACAACGAAGAAATTGCAAGTTTTTGTAAATTAAATTATGGCGTAACTTTTCCTTTGATGTCAAAAAGTGATGTAATCGGAAAAAATCAAAATGAAATTTTCAAATTCTTAACAAAAAAATCATTGAACGGAAAATCTGACAATGATGTAAAATGGAATTTTACAAAATTTTTGATTAACGAAGACGGAACTTTAGAGGCTTCATATCCATCAAAAGTAACTCCAGATTCAAAAGAAATAATAGATTGGTTAAATAAATAGTAAATGAAGTTAGATATTCTTGCAATTGGAGCGCATCCTGATGACGTAGAATTGGGATGTGGAGGAACACTTGCAAAAGAAATTAAAAACGGTAAAACAGTTGGTATTCTCGATTTAACAAAAGGAGAATTGGGAACTCGTGGTACTGATGAAACGCGCCGTGTAGAAGCAAATGATGCCAAAAACATTTTGGGAGTTGCTGTAAGAGAAAATCTTGGAATTCCTGATGGTTTTTTCTTGAATGATAAAGAAAATCAATTGAAAATTGTCGAAATCATTCGCAAATATCAACCTGATATTATTTTGAGTAATGCACCTCACGATCGCCATCCAGATCATGGAAAAGGTTCAGATTTAGTGAATACTGCTATTTTCTTATCGGGTTTACCAAAAATTGATAATGGATTACCAGCTTGGCGTCCAAAAAAGCACTTCCACTACATTCAATGGTTGCCTTTAGAACCTCATTTTGTAATTGATATTTCTGGTTTTGTTGATACAAAAGTGGAAGCTTGCATGGCGTATAAAACGCAATTTTTTGATCCAAATTCGAGCGAACCTCAAACACCAATTTCATCGAAGAATTTTACAGATTCTATCCGATATCGTGCATATGATTTAGGAAGATTAATCGGAACTGAAGGTGGAGAAGGATTTATTTCGCGAAGTTATATTGGCGTAAATAATTTAGATTCTTTAATTTAGAAATAAAGGTGTAAAAAACCTTTATTTTTTTGTCAAAATTATTTGCAAGTACCGATTAATAGGCTATATTTGCAGTCCAATTGAGAGATTAAATAAAAGTTAATTTCGCAATAAAAATGGTGATTGTAGCTCAGTTGGTTAGAGCGCCGGATTGTGGTTCCGGAGGTCGTGGGTTCGAGACCCATCATTCACCCTAGAACTTTAGAATTAGTTTTAAAAGAAATTCAAACCAAATGGTGATTGTAGCTCAGTTGGTTAGAGCGCCGGATTGTGGTTCCGGAGGTCGTGGGTTCGAGACCCATCATTCACCCTAAAAACTTTAGAATTAGTTTCAAAAAAAATTCAAACCAAATGGTGATTGTAGCTCAGTTGGTTAGAGCGCCGGATTGTGGTTCCGGAGGTCGTGGGTTCGAGACCCATCATTCACCCACATTAAATCTCAATTTCAATAGAAGTTGAGATTTTTTTATTGAATTAATATCAAAACTTGGGAGCAATGCAAAAATTTGTGATAATCTGAATAAGAAAAAAGCTCTATCTCTAACTTCTTACAATTGCATTCTAAAGCTTTTTAATTTTTGGATTAGGAGTCAGGATTCTTGGTTATTTTAAATTATATTTTTATGGATAAAAAAAATAAGAATGATTTTTAGTTTGATTCTTCGTTGTAAATTTACCAAAACATTCAAAATGAAAAAATCATCAATATTCTTAGGAATGATTGCTTTTGCTGGAGTTTTAAGCTCTTGTTCAACTCAAAAAACAGCAGCAGAATCAACTCAAACCTCAATAGAAATGACAAAAGATTACGCTTTTCAATATTATGCTCAAGTTCCATTAACAACAGATATTTCGCATTTAACAAAAAACGAAAAAGAGATTTTACGTTTGATGTTCAAAACGGCAGATATTATGGACGATTTATTTTGGCAACAAGCTTATGGTGCTAAAATAGATTTGATGGACGAAACGAAAGGTGAAGCCAAAGAATATGCAAAAATAAACTACGGTCCTTGGGATAGATTGAATAACGAAACGCCTTTTATAAACGGTATTGGAGCAAAACCTGCTGGTGCAACTTTCTATCCAATTGATATGACGAAAGAGGAATTTGAACAAGCAAATATCAAAGATGGTAAATCTCCTTACTCAATTATTCGTCGTAATCGTGAAGGAAAATTATATTCGATTCCATACCACGAAAATTTCAAAAATCAATTATCAAAAGCCGCTGAATATTTAACAAAAGCATCAGAATTAGCAGAAGATGCTGGGCTTAAAAAATATTTAAAATTACGTGCTGCAGCTTTGATAAGCGATGATTTTTATGCAAGTGATTTGGCTTGGATGGATATGAAAAATGCAAATATTGATATGGTGGTTGGTCCGATTGAAAATTACGAAGATCAATTGTTTGGATATAAAACTTCATATTCTGCATATATTTTAGTAAAAGATATTGAATGGTCGAAAAAATTGGCAAAATTCGTTCAATATTTACCAGAATTACAGAAGAATTTACCTGTTTCTGCAAATTACAAAAAAGAAATTCCTGGAACTGATTCGGATCTTAATGCGTATGATGTGGTGTATTATGCGGGAGATTGTAACGCTGCTGGAAAAACAATTGCGATTAATTTACCAAATGATGAAAAAGTTCAACTAGAAAAAGGAACGCGCCGTTTGCAATTAAAAAATGCTATGAAAGCGAAATTTGATAAAATTCTTGCCCCAATTGCAACTGCTTTGATTGATGAAAGCCAACAGAAAAACATCAAATTTGATGCATTCTTTTCTAATGTGATGTTTCACGAAGTGGCGCATGGTTTAGGAATCAAAAATACAGTAAATGAAAAAGGTTCTGTCCGCGATGCTTTAAAAGAAGCTAATTCAGCTTTAGAAGAAGGAAAAGCTGATATTCTTGGTTTGTATATGGTGAATCAATTGTTGAAAAAAGGTGAATTGACAGGAACACAAGAAGATTATTTTGTGACTTTCTTGGCTGGAATCTTACGTTCAGTTCGTTTTGGAGCAAGTTCTGCACACGGACAAGCAAACATGATTGCGTTTAACTATTTTGCTGAAAATGGAGCTTTCGAAAAAACTACAAATGGACGTTACAGAGTAAATGTAGCTAAAATGGAAAAAGCAATGAATGGTTTATCAGAATTAATTTTGACACTTCAAGGAAATGGAGATTATGATGGTGTAAAAAAATTATATGCTGATAAAGGAATTATTCACGACGATTTACAAAAAGATTTAGATGTCTTGAAAACAAAAAACATTCCAGTTGATGTTGTTTTTGAACAAGGTCCAAAAATGTTGGGATTGTAAAAATAGATTCAATAAAAAAGCTTTCTCAAAATTGAGAAAGCTTTTTTGTTATTCATATAATTTCGTAGCAAAATCCTTCATCGGATTTCTAACTTTTTTCATTGGCGCTAGCCAATCTTCACTGTCTCTGTATCCCAAAGGAAGCATTAAAACGCTTCGCATTCCTTTTTCTTTCAAATCAAGCAAATCATCCAATTCAGCATTATCAAAACCTTCCATTGGCGTACTATCAATTTTCAATTCTGCAGCTTGAGCAAGCGCAAAACCTAATCCAATGTAGGCTTGACGAGCAGTATGTGCAAAATTTTCTTCAGAAGTTTGAGGCAAATAAATTCCTTTCAATTTATCTGTATATGAACCAAAACGACCTCTTGGCAAATCTCTCTCATCCGTTGTATAATCGTAAATTGCATCAATACGATCTTCTGTGTAACGATCCCAAGCTACAAAAACCAATAAATGCGAACAATCTACAATCGCTTGCTGATCATAGGCAATTGGAACAATTTTTTGTTGCAATTCTTTGTTTTTAATAACCAAAATTCTGAACTGTTGCAAACCTGATGAAGTTGGCGCTAAACGAGCGGCTTCAACAATTTTTTTAACGTCTTCTTCTTCAACAATCAAAGACGGATCATATTTTTTTGTGGCGTAACGCCATTTCAAATCATCTATTAAAGACATAATTACTTATTTAAAATCTTTCTAAAAATACATCAAAAAAGTAATCGATCGACCAAAAAATATGCTAAAATTTATGTTATTTATCTTGTTTCCATTCCAAAAAATAACTTCCTGTTGCATTCGTAGAATTCCAACGAACTTGATAATCACCTTTTGCTAAATCAACTGTAAAATTTTCTTCTTTCGAATTTGTAAGTTGACGATTAAACACAACTTCATTATTTTGATCGACAATTTCAAACATCATTTCGCCTTCTAATTTAATATTCGAATGAAAATTAGCAGTTAAGCTTTTCGATATATTTAACTTAATATAACTCGTTCCAGAAGCATCTTCAAATTTCGCTTTTGTCCAATTATCACCATTCGAATTCGACCATTTCGAATCTCCAACTCCTTTGTCAAAAAAAGTTCCTTGCGATTTGATATTTGGATTATCCACTTTTCTATAAAAATTATTCGAGTCAACATCTGCATTAACTTTTACTGTAATACATGATTGTAACGAAATCATTGCGATAATAAGTGCTATTTTTTTCATATTAGTTTCTGTTTTACTAAATAGATGCAGCATTTTGAAAAAAGTTACAGCAAACAAATATTTTTAAATCATTTTTGATATGCGTAACTTTCGCAAAATATTCTGATGAACGATACTACAGCTCAATTTTTGCAAGAAAACTTTACTCAAAAAGCAATTGAAAGTTTAACTCAACTTTCAGGAGGAGGTTCAGCTCGAGTATATTCGAGATTTTTTGATCAAAATCAGTCGTATATTTTGGCTGAAAGCTCTAATATTGAAGAAAATAAAGTATTTATTCAGTTCTCTTTAGATTTAAAAAAAGTCATCAATAATATTCCAGAAATTGTTTCAGTTTCAGAAGATTTTGCAACCTATGTTCAAACAGATTTAGGAGACGAAACACTGATGAATATTGTCTTGAATGATTTCGAAAAAGCAAAACCTTATTATTTTAAGACATTAGAAAAATTAGCAATTGCTCAAATTCAAGGTGCAACTAAAATCGATTTTAATCATACTTTTTCGTATCCAAAATTAGATAAAACATTAATTTTAAGAGATTTATTTCAGTTTAATTTTTACTTTTTAGATGTCTTAGGAATTGATTACAATGCAGGAAAATTAATCAAAGATTTTGATCGTTTTGCGTCTCAATTTGATAAACTTTCGCCACAAGGTTTTGTGTTCAGAGATTTCCAAACGCGCAACATTATGATTCATCAAAACGAACCTTATTTTATCGATTATCAAGGCGGTTTATATGGACCTGTTGTCTATGATTTGGTTTCGTTAATTTGGCAAGCAAAAGCCAATTTACCATTTGAATTTAAAAAAGAATTATACGAATTTTATTACCAAGAATTAACCAAACAAATTCCAACTTTAGTTCCAATAGATTTTCGTCAATCGTACGAATATTGTGTAGTTGCTCGACTTTTACAAGTTTTAGGAACCTATGGTTTGAGAGGAATTATTGAACGTAAAAAACACTTTTTAGAAAGTATTTCATTTGGGCTTAAAAACTTAGAATCAATAATCGATTATCCTATATTACAAAATTATCCAGAATTAAAACATATTATAAAAATCCTTGTTCTTCCAGAAACGTTAGAACGCATAAATCATAAAATAAATGGCTAAATTAAACATCAACGTTCGTAGTTTTTCGTATAAAAAAGGAATTCCAACCGATCCAACTGGAAATGGTGGTGGTTTCGTTTTTGATTGTCGTGGAATTCTAAATCCAGGTCGAATTCAGGCATATAAAACACAAACAGGGCGCGACGAAGAGGTTAAAAAATACTTGGAAACAGAAACTAAAATTGCAGTTTTTTTAGAAGGTGTTTTTCAAATTATTGACATTTCGATCGAAGATTATTTGCAACGAGGTTTCGAGAATTTAGAAATTAATTTTGGTTGCACAGGCGGACAACATCGATCAGTTTATTCTGCTGATGCGACTGCAAAACATATTCAAGAGAAATTTCCAGAAGCGCAAGTTACGTTACATCATATTGTGCAAGAAGAAAAAAATTGGATAAACGAGGCGTATTAATATGAAAGCAATGATTTTTGCAGCGGGTCTTGGGACTCGTTTAAAACCATTTACTGACAACCATCCCAAAGCTTTAGCAGTTGTAAATGGAAAACCTCTTTTGCAACGAAATATAGAATATTTGAAATCTTTCGGAATTAATGAAATCGTGATTAACGTGCATCATTTTGCAGATCAAATCATTGAGTTTTTAGAAGATAATAATTATTTCGGAATTGAAATTACTATTTCAGATGAAACAGATCAAGTTCTTGAAACTGGTGGTGGTTTGGTTAAAGCAAAAGCTAATTTCGAGGAAGATTTTTTGGTGATGAATGTGGACATTTTAACAGATCTAAATCTTGCTAAATTTATCAAAGCACATCAAGAAAACAAAGCGTTAGTAACGTTAGCAGTTTCTGATCGAAATTCATCTCGTAAACTATTTTTCAATGAACAAAATGAATTAAAAGGTTGGCGAAATCTGAAAACAGAAGAAGAAATAAAAGCTGTAGATTCTTTAGACAATTGCAAAGATTTAGCTTTTAGTGGAATTCATGTTATTTCTCCTACTCTATTTGATAAAATTACAGAGAAAGGTAAATTTTCTATCATGAAAGTTTATATGGACTTGATGAAAACTGAATCTATCATTGGTTTTGATCATTCTGGCGGAATTTTAATCGACGTAGGTCGACCAGAAAGCGTGTTAGAAGCAGAACAATATTTTAAATAGAAAACAAAAAACTCAATTCAATGGATTGAGTTTTTTTATGCAAAAAGTTTACATATCTTAGATAGAATGAATACATTAATTATTTTATCTATTTAACTATTGTTGTAGTGATAATTCTCGCTTCAATACTTTACTTTTCTTTCAAAAATAAAGTTGGAAAGATTCAGCTAAAGTAAATTACAATAAAAGTTTAGATTTAATCAGAAATAATTATAAAAATCAAGATGCTTATGATGAAGTATTTTTAGAAATTTATGATACAGAAATTCAGGATAAATTGAAAGAATTGTAAAAGTAATTGCTCAAAAAAATATCCATTTTTTTTAATTTCTAGACTTCGCTTGAAATAATATTTTCTGAATTTATTTTTAAAAATCAATAAAACTCGCCATCTACATAAAACCATTTACCATTTTCTTGCACAAACGTAGAAAGTTCATCATGTTCGTAGATTTCACCTTGTTTGTCTTGGTAATAAGCTCTAAATCGAACTTTATTATCTTTAGCAAAAACAATTTCTAACTTTAACCATTTATTCGATTTTACCCAATCTTCGATATCACTAAAATCATTATCTTTTTGTGTAGAAGAATGTGTTGTATCAACTAAATATTCAGGCAAAACCATTGCAAAAGCAGCGTAACGAGAACGCATCAACTCTTCGGGAGTTTTTGGCAATTCAATATTCAAATGAAAAGGTTCGCAACAAGTTGCATATATTTTTCCAGAACAACAAGGACAATTCATTTTATTCTTTATTTTTTGCAAAGATACTGTTTACTTGTCTTTGTGGTAATGATAATGATCCTGAATCACCACTTGAATAAAATCAATATTTCCTAAACCATCACTTTTCACCTCCATTATTTCCTCCAGTTTTCGCGTTAATTTTAATAAAATATCATAATTATTATTGTTTAATGCAGACGTAAAATTTTCTTTTACAATATTAATATCACGATCAGACAAGCGATAAACTTCGGGAAAACGAATTTTATAGGTTTCAGAAACTTCAGCGAAAATAGTTTGTGATAAATCTAATTTCGGATTCAAATCAATCAAACATGTATTCGCAACAATATCACCTAAACGTTGACCATTTTTATTTATAATCATCGTTATCAACGCGATAAGTCCAGTAAATAAAAACAATTCGACACTTCCAATTACCCAACGCAAGAAATAATCAAAATTATTGGCACGATTTCCGTCCATTCGTATTACACGAATTTTCATAATCCATTTTCCAATTGTTTGCCCTTTCATTAAAATCTCTAAAATCAATGGATAAAGTAAAAATATAAAACCTATTATACTATAAATTCCCATTCGAAACCATTCGTCTCTATTCGGAATAAACTCCGAAAAATAAGACATGCCGTAAACTAATACGATCCGGATAATCATATCAATAATATAAGCAAGTAAACGTTTTCCGAGTGGCGCAATATTATAAGCAATTTGCACGTTTTGTGGTGTATTGACTAAAAGTTTATTCATATATTTGGTTCACTAACAACTACTCTACTATGAGAGAAGCGCATTTTATTGATAAAAATAAGGCGAAATGGTCTGATATTGAACATAATTTGAAAAATAAAATTGATGTTCATCCAGATATTTTAGCAAAAAACTACATCGAAATTACAAATGATTTAGCGTTTGCTCAAACTTATTACCCAAAAAGTAAGACAAAAGATTATTTGAACGAACTAGCTTTATTTGCGCATCAGTCAATTTACAAAGATCAACGAACTTCTGGAAATCAATTTGTGCAATTCTTCAAAGAAGATGTGCCAAATGTTGTGTACAAAAATCACAAAATGTTGTTGTATTCGTTCTTAATTTTTGCCTTAGCGGTTTTAATTGGCATTTTATCGTCACATTTCGATCCAGATTTTACACGATTAATTTTAGGAAATCAATACGTAGACGAAACGTTAATGAACATCAAAAAAGGTGATCCTGCAGCAATTTACAAATCAGGAAGTCAGACTGGCTCTACATTAGCTATAACCATCAACAATATTCGTGTTGCTTTTTTTGCTTTTACATTAGGATTATTTTTCAGTATTGGATCAGGATATATTCTATTTTCGAACGGAATTATGTTAGGTGCATTTCATTATATGTTTTTCAAAGAAGGCGTTTTGGGAAAGGCAATGTCAGCAATTTGGATGCATGGAACAATCGAAATTTCGGTGATTATTATTGCTGGAGCTTGCGGATTAATGCTTGGAAATGGCTTTATGTTTCCAAAAACTTTATCGCGAAAAAAATCACTCACAATCAAAGCAAAAGAAGCGGTAATGATTTTATTAAGCACTGTTCCAATGTTTATTATAGCTGGATTTATCGAAGGTTTTATTACGCGTTTATATGATGTTAATATTGTATTGAGTTTATTGGTAATAATCCTTTCATTAATCTTAATTATTTGGTATTACATCATTTATCCGATTCAAAAAAATAGACAAAAAACTTTTTCGTTCAATCAAACTTTAGAATCGAATGAAACAATTTAGACTATTTTTTACATTTACATTATTATTAATTCAATTCGTTGTTTTTGCACAAGAAAAAACAGCAGAATTTAAAGCATTCAAAGAAAAATATGCTGGAAAAGAATTTAATTACGAAGATGTTCCAAAACCTAAAAAAGAATTCGAACCAGGCTTTTTCTCAAAATTAATCGAAGGTATTTTTAGATTTCTTTCTTATTTACCTTGGGAAATCATTTTCTATTTTGTGATTGGATTATTCTTAATTTTTCTTGCCACACGTATTTACAAAAATGGTGGAATTCTTAAACGAAATTCGAAAAAATTATATGACGAATCTGATTTTGATTTTATCGAAGAAAATTTAGCCGAAGTTAATTTGAATTCATTAATCAATAAAGCAGAAACAGAACAAAATTTTGCTTTAGCAATTCGTTATTTGCATTATCAAAATCTACAAAATTTAGATAAAAAAGGTTGGATTGAATGGGATCCGAAGAAAACAAATCAACAATTTATCAATCAAATAAAAGACGAAAAATCAAAGATTTTATTCAATCAAAATACTAAAATTTTCAATCAAGTTTGGTTTGGAGAATTTAAAATTGATGAAAATAAATACCACGAATTCAAGACAAATTTCAATCAGTTTAACCAATATTTAGCCTCATGAAAAAGAAATTAGGTATTCTATTAGGCGCTATTTTATTGATCGGAATTTTTATATTTTCTTTCTCAAAACTTCGTTATAAGCTTCCTAAATCATGGAATGTAAGCCTTTATCAAAATAGTAAAGATCCGTACGGATTATTTATTATGCACGAAGAACTTGGGAAGTTATCTAATGGGAAAATGAAAGATTTGGAAAAACTTTCTGAATTAAAAATTGATCCTAAAAAAGCAAAAGATTATGCAGTTGTTGTGCTCGGTTCTGAAATTTATTTTGATACAGTTTCTAAAAATTTATTGAGCAAAATTGCCGAAAATGGTGGAATTGTGATGATTGCAGATTATTATGACAATTTTGGTGATGACACAAATGGAAAAGAAGATATTAACGAAGAAACGTATTCTACAGATACGCCAACAACTGATTCTACGGAATCTGAAGAGAATATCTTGTACAATCAGACAATAAATATTAATGATCATTTTGAGCTTAGAACAAATAAATTGTTCAAAATAAAGAAGAAAAAAGAAATCGAACATCATTATTTTAGCGACATCACAAATGATTCTGAAATTTTTGGAACAATTACTTATAAAGATAAGGCTTACCCAAATTATTTAAAAATCAAACCAAAAGATTACAAAGGTTATTATTTGTATCATGCAGAACCGCTTTATTTTACGAATTATTATTTATTAAATGAAGACAGTTATTTCTATGCTAAATCAGTTTTAGAACCATTAAAAGGGAAAACTATTTTTTGGTACAATACCTCGAAAACTTATGCAGGAAGTTCGTCAATGATGCGTTTCATAATGGGTGAACCAGCTCTAAAAGCTGCTTGGATAACACTATTGGTTTTACTTTTCTTCTTTTTACTTTTTAGAAGTAAACGCGAACAACGCATCATTCCAATTTATACCAAAGAAGAAAATCATACCGTCGAATTTGCCAAAACAATTTCTTCTTTATACCAAGAAAATGGCGAAGTAAAAGACATTGTTTCAAAGAAAATCGATTATTTTTTATACAAATTGAGAAAAACATTTTTAATCGAAACAGACGATATTACAAACAAACAATTCATTGAAATTGTTGCACAAAAAGCAAATTTGAGCCAAGAAGAATGTCTTGAAAAATTCACGATTCTGAAAAATATTTATCAAAAAAATCAACCAAATGAACACGATTTGAAAATTGTGTATCAAATCATCGAAAACTATAAACAAAAAGCAAATATCTAATGAGCGAAAATACATATCAACCATTCGAAAATAGAGTCGATTTTTCGGATGTACAACATAAAATGCAAACTGTAAAAAATGAATTGAAAAAGGTAATTGTCGGACAAGATGATATTATCGATCAATTAATTTTGGCTTTGCTTTCTAACGGACATTCTCTGATAGAAGGTTTGCCTGGAGTTGCCAAAACAATGATGGCAAAATTGTTGGCAAAAACGATAGATTCTGGTTTTAGTAGAATTCAGTTTACGCCAGATTTAATGCCTTCTGATGTGATTGGAACGTCTATTTTAAATTCTAAAATCAATGAATTTGAGTTCAAAAAAGGACCAATTTTTTCGAATATTATTTTAATTGATGAGATTAACCGTTCGCCTGCAAAAACTCAAGCGGCTTTATTCGAATCGATGTCAGAAAGACAAGTAACAGTTGATGGAACAACTTATCCTTTGCAAGCTCCTTTTTTGGTTTTTGCAACTCAAAATCCAATTGAACAAGAAGGAACATATCGCTTACCTGAAGCGCAATTGGATCGTTTTATGTTTAAGATTTATGTCAAATATCCTTCGTTAGAAAGTGAAATTGAATTATTGAAAGAACAACAAGAACGCAAGAATATTGACAAAGAAACGTTGGTAGAAAAAGTAATTTCAGGAAATGAAATTATTGAGTTCCAAGATCGCATAAAATCAGTTTTCGTACACGAAGCGTTGATTACGTATATTGCGACAATTGTTCATCAAACCAGAATCGATCAAACCTTGTATATGGGTGCATCGCCACGTGCTTCTATCGCGATTTTAGATGCTGCAAAATCAAATGCAGCGGTGAATGGACGCGATTTTGTGATTCCAGAAGATATCAAGCAAATTGCGCATACAATTTTGGGACACCGCGTTGTGATGGTTCCTGAAAAAGAGATGGAAGGTTTTACAACACAACATATTATTCAGCAAATTATTGATCGCGTAGAAATTCCTCGTTAATGAAATTTTTCAGAAGCTTATTTCTTACCAATCGCTTTTTTTATGCGGGATTATTCATTGCATTTTGTTATGTGATTGCATTTTTTCTATCTCCTATTTACATTATTGCAAAGATTTTGACACTTGTCTTTATCGTCAGTGTTATTGTCGAAATATTTTTGGTTTATATTCCTAAAACTTCCATTGAAGTTCTTCGAAATTATCCAGAACGACTTTCAAATGGTGATGAAAATGAATTGGAACTTTTCGTAACAAATCATTATCAATTCCCTCTAAATGTAAGGATTATAGAAGAGTTTCCTGTTCAATTACAATTAAGAGATTTTCAGTTTAGAAAACGATTTAAAAGTAGTCAAAATACTAAATTTGATTTCAAAATTCGACCAACAGAACGAGGTTCATATAAATTTGGATTAACAAATGTATTTATTTCTGTTTTTGGATTGATTGAGAAAAAGATCAAAATAAACGAACCAATTTCGATTGCTTGTTATCCTTCTTATTTGCAATTAAAACAGTTTCAATTATATTCTACCGCTCAGTTACAGAATCAATTTGGAATGAAAAGGATTCGAAAAATTGGAACAAATACAGAATTTGAAAATATAAAAAATTATACGATTGGTGACGAATATCGTTTAATCAATTGGAAAGCAACGGCAAAAGCAAATCGACTGATGGTCAATCAATTTCAGGAAGAAAAATCGCAGCCTGTTTATTCGTTAATTGACTTAGGGAGAACGATGCGAATGCCTTTTGATGGTTTAAAATTGTTGGATTATTCAATCAATTCTAGCTTAGTTGTCGCAAATATTTCACTTCAAAAAAATGAAAAAGCAGGTTTAATAACATTTAATAAAAGAATTCAAGATCACGTTGTTGCGGATAGAAAAAATCATCAAATGCAATTGATTTTGGAGAAATTATACAATGTACAAACTGATTTTTTGGAAAGTGATTTTGGACAATTGTATGCCTATATCAAACGAAAATTAACGCAACGATCGCTTTTATTTATTTATACCAATTTTGAAACAATTGATGGTTTGGAACGTCAATTACCTTATCTAAAATTGATTAAAAAATCGCATGTTGTCGTTTTGATTCTATTTAAAAATTCGGAATTGAAAAAACTTAATCATCAGAAAGCAAAGACTACTACTGATATTTACGATCAAACAATTGCCGAAAAGTTTAATTACGACAAAGAATTAATCATAAATCGTTTGCATCAATTTGGGATTTTAACCATTTATTGCGAACCACAAGAATTGTCTATTAACTTAATCAATAAATATTTAGAGATAAAAGCGCGAGGTTTATTTTAAAAAAAGATTTATTTAACCAATTATTTAGAAAAAAAAGCACAATTATTGCTTAAAGTTGGTCAATTTAATCTGAACAACCATGAAAAAACTATTACAGATCTTTTGTTTAATTTTAACAACAAGTCTTTTTGCACAAACAAATTTTATCGAAAATAAAACACTTTCTACAAAGCGCGTAATCCTTTTGGACGCTGGACATGGAGGAACAGATACTGGCGTAAAAAAAGATGAATTTCAGGAAAAAGATATTGCGCTGAAAATTGCAGAAATTATTCAAGAAAAAAATCCTTTTACAGATATTGATTTTGTATTATTGAGAAAAGGTGACGAACAAATTATCAATACAAGTCGTGCGAAAATGATTAATGAAATAAAACCTGATTTGGTTTTATCAATTCACGCAAATTATAATGTAAAAGATTCGAAAAAAGGAACAGAAATTCACCTTTCTCCATTGAATCCTACTTTCGAAGAATGTAAAA